>DTTG01000199.1 GCA_012964845.1 Fidelibacterota bacterium | reverse complement strand
TGTTTTTCTAAGTCATTCCTCAGATGATTTTTCCATGTTCTCAAAATAACTGGCATGGTTTTTTCTGCAAATACAGAACGATTATCTAATTGAATATCCAGCATATCTTTTACAGTGGCAGATTGGAGTGTATCTAATCGCGTATGGATTTGATTCCAGCGGAAACTTGCCCAATAAAACTCACTGAGGAAATAAGGATAATCTGATGTGGTAGGATGTTGATTGGCAGAACCAATATACCCCCGTTTTGGATTTTTTATATGCGGCTTTTGTTCATGGGGGACCACTGCCTGCCAATCGTACCGAGGGTCCGTTCCATCGCTGATAAACATGCCCTGCTTTTCCCATTTTGCAGGGTTGTTCCCCGCATGCCATAAAGCAATATTACCCTCTACATCTGCGTATGCAAAATTCTGCCCAGGGCAATTAAAATATTCAAGCGCATGGATATAATCCTCATAATTCTCAGCTGTGTTCAGTAAATAGAAAGTGCGTAATTCATTGGATTCATCATGAGCCAACCATCTCAATGCCCGGCCTGTAGAAACCTGACGGATTGAATTTCTAATACTCTTTTCTCCTAATGATAAAGTTTGATAGGGAGTATCCCAAACCACCGGACCATGATGTGTATAAGTGATGGTATCACTAAAAGTCATTCCACCTCTAATTTTAAATTTTTCCACAACTTTTCGGGTGGGCTTCCACTTATTATCATGAAAATATTCAGTCATTGTGGAATCCCTAAATTGAATATCGTACCAATCCATCACATCATCATAACCATTTGTCACACCCCATGAAATGTAATCGTTGAATCCTGTAATAATACCAGGGGCACCAGGGAGTGATACCCCCATAACATTCTGATTTGGGCTCACCAAATGCATGGCATACCAGATTGATGGCAGGTTTAATCCCAAATGGGGATCATTGGCTAGTATGGTATTTCCCGATTCTGTACGGCTACCGGTAACCACCCAGTTATTACTGCCGATGCCCTCATGTTCTTGGGTAATAATATTCCCTCTGTCAGCTTTGGATTGATACAAATCGGGAGGTTGATCTAGTGGCAGAGGATTAAAATCATATTTTGTTCCCGGGGGAATTATGGGATCTACAAACCAGGGGTAAATGGGAAAAAGTTCTTCTACAACATCCTGGCCCATTTCATTCCACATACGGGTGTAGGTGAGTTCGGTGTTTCGCCCTGTGAGCATCCAGGCCATATATTTTAGCAGCAGACTGGTTTTGAGGGGTGTCCAAGGTTCTGGTGCATAATCCAATATTTTATACTCCAGAGGATATTGATCTTCTGGCAGTGAAGCAATATAGGTATTAATACCTTCCGTAAAAGCATCTGCCATGGGTGATAACTGTTGATCTTTCTCAATAGCATTTAGAGAATTTTCTGCGCCAAATTTCATACCGACCCGTCGTTGGAATCGGTCATAACCCAATGCTTTTTCACCTACAATTTCGCTCATTCGTCCACCGGCAGCGTGGGTCTGGAATTCCATTTGCCACAGTCGCTCAGATGCCATAATGTACCCTTGAACAAAATAGAGGTCATGGTCATTTTC
>DTTG01000198.1 GCA_012964845.1 Fidelibacterota bacterium | reverse complement strand
TCTTCGCTTTTGCTGATACTAGTTACCTTGGTTTTAGCAGTAATTATGGGTGGGCTCAGTGCAGTAAGTGGGCATCAATTGAAAATGTTATTTCTTTCACCCAATTCAAGTCCAAAAAACATGTAACCTTTCCAAAGGTTTATTGCATCACTTATTCCTTCTCCGGACCCTTAATCCACAAAAAATTATGATGGTGGTAAATCCAATAAATAATCCTGCCTTCTGCCGACCAGGATAATTTATGCTGCTATTCGTGTGCATAATGAAATCATCATTCATATAATCCTGTAAATCGAAGGACCAGAAGAGGGTATCACCAGCAGAGGAGTCAGCATTAGTATATTCCAAAACTCCAGGGAGGATGAGTTGAAATGAAAAACTATCATCAATAAGGTCCAGCGTTATGTGCAGCTCATCTTCCAGCAATTTAAAAATGGAATCCATTTCATTGTAGAGGTGGGGTGATGCGGGCTGCATGATAATGTCTAATCCCATATTTTTGTAATAATCAATTTCTTCCAAAATAGTAGAATCACTTACCATTTCCAATTCATTATTTTTCCAATTTTGTAATTCAGCAGTAATGATTGGACGAGTATTCCATTCTATTTCGGCTTGATTTAATGTTTCTGTTAAAAGATACATGAGGGCTTCTTTAAGCCACCCCACAGGTGGATTTTCGGTATCTAAAATGAATTGTTCAACCTTGGGGTATTTACCGCTCACATTTCGCCCTTCAATTTCAGCATCAAAAGAAAAAGTTTCCCTGAAAATCCAATTAAAATACTTCACCTTAATTTTATGTTTTAGCAAGGATTCTATATAAATTGAATCCCCTTTATAAAATGTACTTGGAAAATATTCATTACGTTTAAATAAACGGTGGGCGGTGTAGTCAAAAGATTCAGCTTCATTATTTTCTAAAGTAGAATTAATGGTCCATTTTGCACCAATTGGAAGAGGAAAATCAAAATCGGTGAGGTCATTTTTATCCCCATGACCTTTGTACTCTACTTTATAACTTCCATCAGGTGAAACAGTAAAAGAGAATTTATGCTCAACACAGGAGAAAACTAAAATGAGTACTAATAGATGTCTTTTCATCATTCTTTTTTTAATAGTTATAGATGGTATTAAAATTGGTCATCAGTATTTTCAAGTTTAAAATTTCTATCTTATTTGCACACCAACCGGTTCCACCACATTCCCTCGGTTTAAAAGAAAGTCCGGATCAAGTGCCGCTTTGGCTGAACGTACTTGTTCAGCAGCTTCTTCACCATAACATTTAAGAAAGTCCGGGCGTTTGCGTTTGCCAGTTCCATGCTCTGCAGAATAAACACCATCTAATTCCGCTGATTTTTCTATTATCTGATGATATACTTCCAGTGCCTTGTGCTGTTGTTCTTTGGTGGGAATTAAATGAAAATGCAGATGGCAGTCCCCCAAATGGCCAAATAAGAGATACTCAATATCTGCAGTTTGTAGTATTGAATGAGTTACATCTAAAAATTCCGGAAAATTATCTGGTGGTACAATGGTATCTGTCAAAATACTCCAGGTATCCAATTGACGTGTTTTCTCCAAAGCATTAGAAGGGATGGAGTGCCGCGCTTCAAAAAATGTCTGCCAGTTTTGGGGAGTATTCAGTAGCAAAATCCCATCCTCATGAATACCACAATCTGAATTCGTCAATATATTGAGCCAGTCTTCGGCAACATCTTCCACCGTTTCATTATAAAGGGGAATCTGCAGATAAATCCCAACTTCAGAGTTGGAATTAAATAATGTTTCCCGATGATCCATAAAAGTTTGACAATTATACCCAAAATATTCCAGGGCAGTAATTTGGGATAAATCCCCATTGAAATGATTGCCTATATACTGATGAAATCGGACAGCATCAATTTCATTAGGTAGTGTGAAAAACATGTCTAAAAATTCATCAGGCATTTCTTTAAGTCTAAAAGTAGAAGATGTAATAAGCCCAAAAATTCCCTCTGACCCTACCAAAAGGTCAACCAAATCTACGTGCCCGTTTTCATCTGAGAATGGTCCGCTGGCGTTTTTAATATCCGGGCGTGGATAAGATGGGACTTTAACAATGACCTCACCATCTGGAAAATCAATTATGAACTCCCCATTCTCTGAAATATAATCTCCTCGCTTACAGGAAATTTTAAATCCATTAGGAGTTAGAAATTCCAATCCTTCCGTCCAATAGCGCGTAGCTCCTGCAGGTCCCGGAATAAATCCAGAAGCATTACAAGATAGCGTACCACCCACCATAGCTTCCTTCCGGCTAGTGGGGTCCACTGGATAATGCAATTTATTATTCGATTGCCTCAAGGCTTCCTTTCGCATGTCTTCCAAATAAATACCCACCGGAGTTGTGATTGTTTTTGAAGCGGAATCAACCTTAACCTTTGGCTGTGTCATTTTTTCAATTGAGAGGATCACTCCTCCTTCTGGTGTGGCACTACCCGTTAGATTGGTTCGTCCTGCAGATATTGTCAGGGGAATTTTTACACTCTGGCAGCAGCGCAGTAACAATGCACATTCCAGCTCATTTATCGGACGGCATAGAACTTCTGCATTTCCGTTTATGTTAGAGCAATCCCGCTCATACCCATTTACAATATCTAAATCAGAAGTAATATCAATCTGGAATTCCAATGAGAGAAATTCTACCAATTCTGAAATGGTTGGGCTTTTCTCCGCCCAAACTGAAATTTTCTCAATGACATCACTTCCTAAAATAGAGTGAATAGGAATTCGGTTATTGCTCATATAATTAATAAATCTTGAGTTTCAATTTTATCTAACTCTAACTGCCTGTTAAATTACTCCCCAATTAATAATTAATTTTAATGAAACTTGACGGACTTGACTTTTTAGATTTATCCAGCCATTTATCAGAAAATGAAATCATGGTTCAGCAATCCACACGGAAATTTGTGGATAAGGAAATAATTCCCATTATTGATGAACATTTTGAAAATGGCACCTTCCCTGATAATCTCACTTCAAAAATTGCAGAAATGGGATTCTTTGGAATAAACCTTCCAAAAGAAGATGGTGGCGGGGGAATGAACAATATTATTTATGGATTAGTCTGTCAGGAAATTGAACGGGGTGATTCAGGTATCCGTTCCTTTATTTCTGTGCAGAGTTCTCTGGTAATGTATCCCATTCATGCTTTTGGCAGTGACAACCAAAGGAAAAAATGGCTTCCACTTTTAGCAAAAGGAGCTGCAATCGGTAGTTTCGGTTTGACGGAACCAGATAGTGGCTCTGACCCCGGCAGCATGAAAACATTGGCAAAAAAAGTGGATGGGGGCTTTATACTCAATGGCACTAAAATGTGGATTACCAATGGAAGCAATGCGGATATTTCCGTTGTCTGGGCAAAGACTGACGATGGAGTTGTGAAGGGCTTTCTGGTTGAAAAAGGAATGAAAGGCTTTTCAGCCCCAGAGATGAAACATAAATGGTCACTAAGAGCATCCAACACCTCAGAACTTATAATGCAGGATGTATTTGTGCCGGAAGAAAACTTGCTCCAGGGGGTTGAAGGATTAAAAGGTCCTCTCAGTTGTTTGAGCCAGGCACGCTACGGAATTGGCTGGGGTGCCATTGGATGTGCACTGGCTGTATATGAAGCCTCCCTTAAATATGCCAGGGAACGCATTCAATTTCAAAAACCTATTGCCTCCTTTCAGCTGGTACAGGAAAAGCTGGTGTGGATGCTCACCGAAATTTCCAAGGGTCAACTTCTGGCTTACCAAGTGGGAAAAAATAAAGATGCCGGTACAGTGACCCCTCAGCAGATTTCCATGCTAAAACGTAACAATACCTGGGTGGCTCGGGAATGCGCTAAACTTGCTCGTGAACTCCACGGCGCCAATGGAATCTCCGGTGAATACCCCATCATGCGGCATCTCATGAATATGGAATCTGTTTATACCTACGAAGGCACGTTCGACATGCATACGCTGATTTTAGGACAGGATATTACGGGAATCCCGGCTTTTAGATAATTTATTTCTCCTAAATTGGTTATCCTTAAAACAAAAAGTCTCATTATTAACTATAAAATAAATAATTATGTAAAACGTAATTCCCTGTTAATTTATATTTTAAATTACTATTATTCTTTGTCCAAATGAAATTTGCTAATGAATTTACCCGGAATATTTTATTCTGGATTCAGCAAAAACATTGGCTACTCATCATTGCCATTTTAGGCGTAGTGATGTATCAACTGCCCTACCCAGATGGTATTTCTCCTTCAGGATACCGCACATTAATTCTGAGTATCATTGTCATTTCCCTGATCATTACCGAGCCGGTACCTCTGCCGGCTGTTGCTTTGCTCATCGCTGTTTTGGAAGTGGTATTTCATATTGCTCCTCCGGCAGAAGTTGCAAAATCCTATATGAATGATTCCGTCTTTTTTATTATGGGTTCGCTCATGATGGCTGTGGCAATTGTTCATCAAGGCTTGGATACACGTTTGGCATTGGGAATCATCCGCCTTACCGGAAATAAAGTGAAAAATATTGTCTTGGGATTCACCTGTATTTCGGCACTGCTCTCATCCTTTATCGGAGAACATACGGTGGTGGCCATGATGCTTCCGGTGGGACTTTCACTGGTGCGAAACTGCGGAAAGAACAAACCCATTCCCAATTTGACAGCGCTGATTCTGTTCAGTATTGCCTATGGATCAACGGTGGGTAGTATTGGCACACCATCAGGGGGAGCGCGAAATGCCATCATGCTGGAATACTGGCGCGCAATTACCGATAGTGGGCTGACACTTACCTATTTTCAATGGATTATTATGGCCTATCCCATGGTGATAATTGGAATGCTCAGCACAACCTTTCTTCTCCAATTGGCTTTCAAACCCGAATTCAACCGAATGGATACAGCTATCCGCCGCCTTAAAATTCAGGTAGCGCATAAAGGAAAAATCACCGGCAACGAATTTTTGACTATCCTGATTTTCGTTATTGTGTTTCTCTGCTGGATTTTCCTCAATGAGCAGTATGGCTTGGGAATAATCGCTATTGGCGGTGCATTTTTATACATGGCAACGGGATTGGTAGAATGGAAGCAGGTGAGCCAAAATACTAACTGGGGGGTAATTCTCCTTTTTGCCGGCACTATTTCTCTGGGTGTGCAGATGAAAAATACCGGCACTGCTCTATGGATTGGAAATTCACTCATGAGCCTATTTTCCCCATTAATTGATCAATTTACTATGATTCCCTATATACTGAATATTTTTCTCACTATGCTTTTGTCAAATATCATGAGCTCCAGCGGGACTGTGGCGGTGTTGGGACCCATTACCTTGAGTATGGGGGGTGATCCTGCTTATATGGGGATGACCACAGCTATCTCATCGGCATTTGGTTATTTTTCAGCTATTGCAGCTCCTGCCTGTATGATCATTTATTCTTCGGGCTTAGTAAAAATGACTGATTTTCTAAAAGCAGGTTGGCGAATGGCTATAATGTCAACCATTACCCTGTTATTGCTTTACAAATTTTATTGGCCTCTTATCATTGGCTTTACAAATTTTAAATAGGAAATAATTATTATGAAATTTCTCATCGCACTAAAAAATACTACAGATGAATCTAAGAATATTCTGGAGATTGGCTGTAAAATTGCAGAGGGATTTTCTGCGGACTTAACCATTTGTTATATTGGCAAACAGTCCAGAGCGCTCATTGAAGGAGATGTAAATCTTGCTCGCCAAACTCTTTCTGAATGGAATATTCATCATCCCGGTTTAGAAGTTTTGGAATGGGCATTTAACATTCTCAAAGAAAAGGGCTTTGCTCCGGACTCCGAGTTTAATATTAAAAATCTGGTAGAAGAAAAGGGGCGGATTCGAATGGTGCTTCCTAAAACAACCAACTATCAAATCCGCCTGGTGCTTCGTGAAGGTGATCTTTTATCTGAACTAAATAAGGAAGTGAAACATGGCGAGTTTGACATTGCCATTATGGGTTCTCCCAGACGAAAACGTATGACCAATAAAATTTCTCAATTTTTAGATACCAGTATATTTTTTGTGAAAAATTTTAACCCTAATTGGAATTATAAAATATTACTCTGTGTGGATGATTCACGGGCAACCAAACGGGCGGTCATTTTAAGTACACGAATTTCTAAGCAATTTGATGCTGAGATTATTTCGCTAACTGTGAGCAAGACCTCCTTTTTTGGCAAGGGCTACCGGAACGCCCACACTTGGGCCGAGCGGTATTTGAAGCGGGTGGGAATCCCATTTGAGTCTAAATTACTTAGTGGAAATCCAGTGGATGTGTTTGTGGATGAAGCTGGTGAGGATCATATAATTATTATGGGTAAAGCCAAAGGGAATGAAATCCTAAAATTTATATTTGGTAGTAAACCCATCCACACTGCACAACGTTCCAACTGCCCGGTGTTGATGGTGAATTAAAAT
>DTTG01000197.1 GCA_012964845.1 Fidelibacterota bacterium | reverse complement strand
TTAAAAATTGAACGAAATCATCTGAATTGTTAATTACGGTAGCAAGTTTATTTTTCACCAAAGAAACTGCCATATCCACAATCTGATAATTGGGGCCAAAACTCACTAAATTATTATAAACAGAGGGTTCTATTACTGAATGAACTCCTGCTCCAAAACCAGCTCCCACATACGTCGCATCTGAATACTTGTAAAGATTTGCCAGGATGCCAATCTTATTAATAATGATTACTCGGGAATTTTCAAATTTTTCCTTTTCAGAATAATATGCCCAGGAAAATCCAATCTCATCTAATTTATTTTCAATTATCTGTAATTCGGATTTATTTATCTCATGGGGGACAATAATAATTCTGTGATCTTTTTCATCAAGGGATTGTGAGCCATTAGGATAGTAGTTTGCAATTCCTTCAAAAATTACAGGATAGTCTGATGGATTAATACTGCCTAATATGAGGGTGGGGGATGAAACAAAACTTTCCGGAAGCAAAGGATTATTATTTTCAGCTTTTAATTCAATGACTCTGTCCAATCTGCTATCGCCGGTAACCATAACTTTTTCATGCGGCACAAGATGAAGCAGATTATTTTTCAATCTTTCAGATCCCGTAAGGATAAGGTTAAATTGATTGAATACTTGTTTAAATAATAACCGAAAATACCAGGATGTGTAATGATTATCCCTGTATAAATTCGCATTGATAAGAACTGTAATAATCCCCAATTTCTGAGCGATAAAAAGATGAGTGGGCCAGATATCGTTGCGGGTGATTATATAATATTGTATTTCCATTTTTCGAAAAAAAAACCATGCAGACCATGGGAAATCAAAGGGGTGATAACAGACAGCATCTGCTAAAGCAGTCTCCTTTTCCGTTAGAAACACTGTGGGAGAGAAAAAAGTGAGCAGAACAAAGTAGCGGGACCGATCTACTTTTTTCAGGATGGGTTGCAGCTGTTCAAATTCACCGGCTGAAGCCGCATGAAATAATACCGCCTTTCTCCTGTCTCCTATCTCCTGTCTCCTTACCAATGCTTCCTTCCAACTGGAACGTTCATGCAGCCAATGATGACGGATCTTCGTATTGAAAATTGCAAATACAGGAAGAAGAATCCACAGTACCGGAGACAGCAGCCAATAAAGGGAAAGAAGAAACACCGCTGTTATTGGGCGTTCAGGATAATATCGGCAAATTCCCGGAAGGCGCCATTGCCACCATGACGGGTTGTAACATAATCCGGAGTGAATTTATCCAGAATTGGACTGTTACCAGCCATGGCAGAAAATCCAACTGCACCTAATACTTCCAAGTCATTTACATCATCACCTATGAAAGCAACTTCTTCCATAGAAATGTCATATTTTTTAGTGAGGTATGTGAGGCGTTTCAGTTTTTCGTGCTCATCTACATAGACTTCATCTATGTTTAACTTTTCAGCCCGTGCAATAACAATATCCGAATTTTCCCCAGTAAGTATTGCAACAATAATCCCCTTTTTTTTCAGCATAGCCGTTGCCATGCCATCATAGGTGGAGAAGGCTTTCATCCATTCACCTTCAGGTGTAACATACATGCGGGCATCTGTCCAGACGCC
>DTTG01000196.1 GCA_012964845.1 Fidelibacterota bacterium | reverse complement strand
ATGTGAAACATGGCTTCAATATTTTATTAGGGAAATATGATGACCCTAATGACCCCGGGCAGATAAATCATTTTCAGGCATTATCCAGCGCCTTGGCAAGTACTGTGGGAATGGGGAATATTAGTGGAGTGGCAATAGCCATTCATACTGGTGGTCCTGGCGCTCTTTTCTGGATGTGGATCAGTGCAATTGTAGGAATGGCAACCAAATTTTTCACCTGTACATTGGCAATAATGTATCGTGGGAAAGATGAAAACGGCGAAGTACAAGGGGGGCCTATGTATGTTATAAAAGAGGGACTTCCCCCCGCCTTTCATTTTTTGGCTTATATATTTGGTATCGCAGGACTCTTCGGTTGTTTTTCTCTCTTTCAGGCAAACCAACTGACTCAACTAATACAGGAACAAGTTTTTACTCCTCTGGGATGGTTTAGTGAAAATCCATTTTTAGGTAAATTATTAGTAGGGATCAGTATGGCTGGAATTATTTCAGCAGTTATTTTTGGTGGAATTCGCAGGATTGGACAAGTTGCAGCAAAGCTGGTTCCATCCATGGTGGTAATATATATGCTCTGTGGAATTTTTATTATTATCAGTAATTTTTCTCAACTGGATGATATTTTACTGCTCATAGTCCGGGATGCATTTACCGGTGAGGCAGTATTGGGGGGCTCTATCGGCGCTGTGATTATTACAGGAATTCGCCGTGCTGCCTTCTCTAACGAAGCGGGAATTGGTACTGAAGCTATGGCTCATGGCGCTGCCATTACCAAAGAGCCGGTGCGTGAAGGATTAGTAGCTATGATTGGTCCACTCATTGACACCATCATCGTCTGTTCAGTTACGGGATTTATTATCCTGTCAACAGGAGTTTGGACAGATCCAAATTTGAATGGAATTTTAATGACTTCTGCAGCCTTTGGTTTGGGTCTACCAGGATTTGGTCAACCTTTACTTATGTTTATTGTAACTATTTTTAGTATTACAACCATTATTGGGTATTCCTATTATGGTTCCAAATGTGCTGCCTTCCTTTTTGGAAATAAATGGAAGCAGCCTTATAGGATTGTTTATACATTAAGCCTGATACTTGCAGCCGTCATGTCCATTGATATTGTGGTGAATTATGTGGATGGAATGTTTGCTGTCATGGCAATTCCCACAATGATATCTACCCTCATATTGGCGCCAAAAGTTATGCAAGCAGCAAGAGAGTATTTTGCTAAATTGGGAGTTCAGGAATAAGAAATAAGGGGCAAGTTTAAACCAATCTAATAGTAAACATGGGTATTATTTAAAATTGTTTAAAATTTGAACTGGAAGTTGACCTTGTATTCTGTTAACGCTTCTGTTTCATTTTCAAAGGTAGTCATTCTCATATTAGGTGCAACAGAAATACCGCCATCACAGGTTAGAACTATTCCTGTAACGAGATAATTTTCACCATCATTGTCAATAGATGTATCACCATCGTAAATATCATAGCGGGTAAAAATATCTATATTATCCCTTACTGTATAATTAGCACTCACTGAAATAATATTTTTGTTTACGCCACTTATTGTTTGCATATCATACTCACCCCCAATTCGAATTCCCATTCC
>DTTG01000195.1 GCA_012964845.1 Fidelibacterota bacterium | reverse complement strand
TTTTTTGGCCGAATGCTGGGTTCATTTTTTTATTATATTATTCCTCTGCGAAAATCTGTTGCCCTGAAAAATATTTCCATTGCCTTTCCGGATCAGTCCAAGTCTGAAAATAACCAATTAGTCAAGGACTGCTACTGTCATTTTGGTATGATACTAGCGGACTTCTTCCGTCTACCAAAAGTTAAACGAGAGAATGATATTGCAATTGTCAACATTCCATCTGAATCCATTGAATTATTTAAACAAAACCAGGGTGGTATAATCCTCACTGGCCATCTTGGAAACTGGGAATATATTGGTCCCTCTTTGAGTTTGAGGGGAATAAAATGTGCAGGCGTTGCTCAAATACAGCATAATAGTACTTCTGATAGATTCTTTAATGAGCTTCGGAAAACTGATTTGATGAGAATTATTCCTATGGATGCCGGCAGTGAAGTTATGATTCGGTCTATTCGGGAAGGATATTATTTAGGTTTAATCAGCGATCAGAACGCAGGGCGGAAAGGCACAAATGCTCAATTCTTTAACAGTATGGTTTCTGTCCCTAAAGGTGCTGCTGCCTTTCATTTGAAAACAAATTCCCCCATTTTACTAGGATTTTGTATATTATCACCTGATTTTACCTATCATCTTTCCTTTAAAGAATTGGATGTTGAAGGATTACCTGATAATATAAATGAGGCTATTGTAGAAATTAACCAGCGATATTCAAAACTTCTCGAGGAAGAAATTAGAAAAAATCCGCAGCAGTATTTTTGGTTTCATCGAAAATGGGCAAAAAAAAATTATAAGGGATTACCCCGCTTTTAGCACGCATGATCTATCCTGCTACTGACCAATATATAAATCTTGCAAATGATGCATTAGAAAATGGTGAAGTAATTGTTTACCCCACAGATACGCTGTATGGATTCGGAGTGGATGCTACCAATACGGATGCAATTCATAAATTGAATCGCCTGAAAGGACGAATCCAACCATTAAGCATTGTCCTGGAATCTGTAGAACATCTCCATGATTTTGCAGAATTTGGTCGTGAGATTGAATCCCAAATGAATGAGCTTTTCCCGGGGCGCTACACTGCTTTACTCCCTGCAAAAGAAAGTGATCTCTCTCCATTTGTTCAAAATGGTTCTCCAAAAATTGGGGTTCGCATTCCAGACCACTTTTTCCCGGTTAAACTTGTAAAATTATTGGGGAAACCCATCATTACAACCAGTATTAATCGCCATGGAAATGATCCCTTAAACGATGTTACCCAGGTTGAAATTGATTTTCCCAATGTAGATATTTTTGAAGATTCAAACCATTCGCCCTCAAAAGGCTCAACTATTATTGACTTTTCTTCTTCACCTCCAATAATTGTTCGGGATGGTGATGGACCTTACCCTCTGTGAATTTATACCTAAGAGTTCTTAGCTACGTCAAACCATATCGTTTGATGGTAGCTCTTTCGTTGCTGTCTTCCATTTTGTTTGTTATGTTCAATGCATTTTCAATATGGATGGTGAGTACGCTCATATCTACTATTATGAATCCCGGAAAATCAGTACCTCCAAATGTACTGAGTACAGCGTCATTACATGAAAAAATGGAAGGATTAACCTA
>DTTG01000194.1 GCA_012964845.1 Fidelibacterota bacterium | reverse complement strand
CCCTTTTTATTCAACCTATTTAGTGATCCGGATATTTTTAAGCTGCCATTTGGCGAAAAAGGCCAGGAATTATTTGCAGGATTAATTTCAAAATATCGTGCCCCTAAATCTGCAATTCTGTATGAAGAAATCGGCGGAAGTTCTCCATTGCATCCCAATACCCTTGATCAAGCTGCAGCATTACAAAAAAAGCTGAGGGAGGTTGATGATTTTCAAGTCCATGTTGCCCAACGCTATTGGCATCCACTTATTCCTGAAGTGATAGAAAAATTGAGTCACGAAACCTTTGACAAAATTGTGCTTCTGCCATTGTTTCCGCAGTATTCTAATACTACTACATTATCAGTTATTAATGAATGGGTTAGGCATGGTGAGGGATTGATTGCTCCGATAATCATCCAACGTTTCCACCAACATCCCAAATATATTGAGGCTTGCAGGGAACGAATTAAAGAAAAGCTGGATCAAGTTTCGGGTAAGCCCCACCTATTGTTTTCAGCACACTCAATTCCCCAAAGCCGAGTGAAACAGGGCGATCCTTATCAGGATGAAATAGAAGAAACAGTGGAATTGATTTTGGAGGATTTTCACGGTTATGGACATTCGCTTTGCTATCAAAGCAAGGTGGGTCCCACAAAATGGTTAGAACCAAATATAAAAGACGAATTGAAGGAATTAAAACATAGGGGGATTAAAAATCTGTTGGTCTTCCCTGTTGCTTTTGTCAGCGAACATTTAGAAACCCTGCATGAGTTAGATATTAAATATCGGAAAGTTGCTGAAGAATTAGGCTTTAATCAATTTATTCGGGTAAATACCGTTCAGACTCACCCCCTTTTTATCGACTGCTTGAAAGAACTGGTTCTGGAAAATTGTCAATAGAATCTTCCTCTGCTATAATAATCGGCAGCGGGATTTCAGGGCTCACTGCAGCCCATAAACTTCAAAATGCTGGTTACTCAGTGACGGTTCTTGAGGGATCTGAAAGGGTAGGAGGTGCCATGTATACCCATTCGGAGAATAGGTGGTTAGCTGAATATGGTCCCAATACGATTCTGGAAACCCATGCTAAAATCAAAAATCTAATAACTGAACTGGGATTAGATGAAGAAAAGATTTACCCCGGTTCAGTTTCATCCAGCAGATTTATAGTAAAAGATAAGACCCTCGTTCCATTACCCTTGTCACCAACTGGATTTTTCACCTCCCCTTTATTTAACTGGAAATCTAAATTAAATTTGATACGAGAACCATTTATTCCCAAATGGCAGAATAATTATGAGGAATCGTTATCGGAATTCGTATTGCGGCGGCTGGGGCAGAATTTTCTGGATTATGCTGTAAATCCATTTGTGGCTGGTGTTTATGCTGGAGACCCTCATAAACTCAGCGTACGGCATGCCCTGCCAAAACTCTACCAACTTGAACAGGATTACGGCAGCCTCATTAAAGGGCAGGTTAAAAAAGCAAAACTCCCGGCTCAAAATGAAGAGATTCCCCGAAATAAGGCGAAAATGTTTTCATTTAGAAAGGGACTGAAAGAACTACCGGAAACTTTAGCATCAAAATTAAAAACTCCAATTCAGTTTAATGCAATAGTGAAACATGGGCAGAAGGTAGAAAATGGCTGGCAAGTTGAATTTCAACAAAATAATGAATCTAAAACACTCACAGCAGAGAATCTTATTTATGCAGGCACTGGACATCAGCTTGCTAATTGTAAAATAATTAATAATAAGGAATTAGACTTATCATTCGGAAATGAGATTGAGTATCCACCAGTTTCCGTAATAACACTGGGGTATCATCAAGATCAGGTTCAACATGGTTTAAATGGATTTGGGCTACTCGTTCCTGGGGTGGAAAACCTTCAGATTTTAGGGGCACTATTTAACTCCAGTCTTTTCCCTGGCAGAGCTCCGGAAAACCATGTTTCATTAACTGTTTTTATTGGGGGAGTAAGGCAGCCGGAATTGGCTTTGGAGACGGAGGAAAAACGATTGGAGATTGCTATGCAAGACTTGGGAATTCTATTGGGCATTACCGGTTCTCCGACTTTTGTATTTCATAAACAATGGAAAAAAGCCATCCCCCAGTATAATGTGGGATACGGAGAAATAAAATCTAAATTTCAACGTTTGGAAAAGGATAATATAGGCTTGTATTTTACAGGCAATTATCGGGAAGGCATTTCCGTTGCAGATACCATTTTACATGCATTGCAGACAGCAGATCAAATTATATCTACTAACAATATTAATTAAAAAATGAAGCTTGAAAAGAGAGACTTAGTGATTCGCCCGAGACGGTTACGCCGGACTGATGTACTGCGCAGATTGGTGCGTGAAACTCACCTGCATACAGACGATTTTATAGCGCCGGTTTTCATTAGTGCAGGTGAAAATAAGAAGAATTCCATTCCATCCATGCCCGGTGTTTATCAGTGGTCAATAGATCGGGTGAATGAAGAAATTGATGAGCTTCTGGCTGCCGGAATAGATAAGATTATTTTATTTGGAATCCCTGCTGAAAAGGACAGTACCGGTTCTGATTCCTATTCATCAAATGGAATAATCCAACAATCCCTTAAAAAGCTCAAACAAGAATATCCTGATCTGTTTATAATTACAGATGTCTGCTTCTGCGAATATACCGATCATGGTCATTGCGGGGTGATTGAGAATAAGGATGTGCATAATGATTCAACTTTGTCTTTACTAGGGCAACAAGCTCTTTCTCATGTTGAGGCAGGAGCGGATATGGTAGCCCCATCCGGTATGATGGATGGCATGGTGGGAGAAATCAGATTTGCATTAGACTCTGGCGGATTTGACCATATTCCCATTATGAGTTATGCTGTGAAATATGGGTCCGCATTTTATGGTCCCTTTCGGGATGCGGTAGAATCAACTCCTCAGTTTGGTGATAGGAAATCTTATCAAATGGATCCCGCAAATATCCGGGAAGCCCTGAAAGAGGTTGAATTAGATATTTTAGAAGGAGCTGACATCATCATGGTTAAACCAGCTCTGGCATATTTAGATGTAATCAGCCATGTAAAGGATATCTCCAATTTACCGGTTGCCTGTTATAACGTCAGTGGAGAGTACAGCATGCTGAAAGCTGCTGCTGAAAAGGGTTGGATTGATCATGATTCCGCCATGATGGAAATGCTGCTTTCCATGAAAAGGGCTGGAGCGGATATCATTATTACCTATTTTGCTAAAGAAGCGGCTCAATTAATTAAAATTAAAAAATGACTAATTCACGATCGGAACAATTATTTAATCGGGCCAAACAAATAATTCCCGGTGGAGTCAATTCTCCTGTTCGGGCTTTTAAATCTGTAGGGGGCACGCCGCCATTTATTAAAAAAGCCAAAGGTGCATTTATATGGGATGAAGACGGAAATAAGTACATTGATTATATTGGCAGTTGGGGACCTATGATCTTAGGCCATACCCATCCTGATGTCATAAAGGCTATCCAGGAGACTGCGGAAAATGGTACCAGTTTTGGTGCTCCAACGAAAAAGGAAATTACCCTTGCTGAAATGATAGTTGATCGGGTTCCAGGATGTGAGATGCTGCGCTTGGTGAACAGCGGGACGGAAGCAACCATGAGCGCTATCCGTCTGGCCAGAGGTGCAACAGGTAGAGATAAGATTATTAAATTTGATGGCTGCTATCATGGGCACGGAGATTCATTCCTGATCGCCGCCGGATCTGGCGCCCTCACACTGGGAGAGCCTAATTCACCGGGAGTTACCAAGGGGACTGCTAATGATACCTTAATTGCTCAATTTAATGAAATTGAATCGGTATCGGAACTCTTTGCTAAATATTCAAAAGAAATAGCGGCGGTCATTGTAGAGCCTGTAAACGGAAATACCGGCTGTATTCCGCCTCAAAATGATTTTCTGAATGACTTAAAAAACCTGTGCAATAGGGAAGGAACGCTCCTTATTTTTGATGAGGTCATGACCGGTTTCCGCGTAGCCAGGGGAGGTGCAGCTGAACTATATAATGTTATCCCCGATTTATTTACGTTTGGAAAAGTCATTGGTGGTGGATTGCCAATTGGCGCTTATGGGGGTAAGAAAGAATTTATGGAACAGGTTGCTCCCAGTGGTCCCGTTTACCAGGCAGGAACATTAAGCGGAAATCCCATTGCTGTCACTGCCGGAATTGAAACATTAAAGTTGCTCACTGGAGAATCTTATAATATTTTGGAAGAAAATTCTCAATATTTGTCAATCGGGGTGCAAAAGATAATTGATGAGAATGAGTATCCATTATGGCAGGAAAGAGTGGGAAGTATGTTTTCATTATATTTTCATAATGGGCCAATACTAAATACAAAGGATGTAGCCAATTGTGATTTTGAAGCCTTTAATAGTTTCTTCCATGGGCTGTTGAATAAAGGTGTATTTATTGCACCCAGTCAATATGAGACCGGATTTATTTCACTGGCTCACAGCAAAAGTGTCCTGGATGCAACAATTGAAAAAATTGCCGTAACATTGGAGGAATTATTTGTCCATGCCTCATAAACTTTCATATTAGAACTCTTCGCATTATTCTCTCTTGAATCAACCCTATAGCAAACGCACCATCTTTTCCTGGTCAATGTATGATTTTGCCAACCAGCCATTCACCACTTTGGTGGTAACCTTTATTTATGGAACTTTTTTTACTCAGGTCATTGCGGAAAACGAAATTGTGGGCACTATGCTCTGGTCCCGGGGGATTACCATAACTGCTATATTGGTTGCCATTCTTTCACCCATCATGGGGGCAGTTGCAGACAGGGGCGGCTACCGAAAATTGTATTTAATATTCTGGACAATTATCTGTATCCTGGGGTCATTTCTGCTTTATTTCCCTCAGCCTGGACAGGTGGTCTTTGCCCTAATTGCTTTTATTATTGGAAATGTAGGTTTTGAAATGGGAGGTGTATTCTGCAATGCCTTCCTGCCTGATATTGCACCGAAGGAAAAAATTGGCAGGGTGTCGGGATATGGCTGGTCATTTGGTTATGTGGGTGGTCTTATTGCCCTAATACTTGGATTGGTATTATTTATCAATCCAGAGGTACCGCTTTTTAATTTGAGCAAGGAAACTTACGAACATATCAGAGCGACAAACATTATGGTTGCAATCTGGTTTGCTGTTTTCTGCATACCTACGTTTATTTTTGTCAGACAAGGGCGTGTTGATATTTCTGAAAAGGGAATGGTGGTAAAAGATTCAATCGCCCAATTAAGAAACACATTTAAGAATATACGGCAGTATAAAGAATTGACCCGCTTTCTCATTGCCCGTCTATTTTACAATGACGGATTAATCACAGTTTTTGCCTTTGGCGGTATTTATGCAGCTGGTACATTTGGGTTCACAATGCAGGAAATATTCTTATTTGCCATTATATTAAATATTACAGCTGGTCTTGGTGCATTTTTACTGGGGTTTCTAGATGACGTAATAGGCGGTAAGCGTACCATTCAAATCAGTAATATTGGTCTTATTATTGCAGCCTTGATTGCTGTTTTCAGCCCTAACCGGGATTTATTTGAGCTTTCCGTTCCTTTTGTTGGACAATTGATTATAACAGGGAAAACCTTTTTCTGGCTGGCAGGTATTCTTATTGGAATATTCTCCGGGCCAAACCAGTCTGCCAGTCGCTCACTCATGGCACGCTTTATTCCAAAGCAAAAGGAAAATGAATTTTTTGGATTCTTTGCATTTTCAGGAAAGGCTACCGCTTTTGCTGGTCCATTTCTACTGGGATATTTAACCCTGGCATTTGGTTCCCAGCGCTACGGTATTGCAGTGGTTCTTGCATTCCTGGTGATTGGATCACTTCTGCTACGATCCGTGGATGAAAAAGCAGGTATGGAAGCTGCGGAGACATAATTATTCACTTACCGGCACCCCTATATATTGTGGATGATCCTATATAAACCACTATATATAGTTGCAAGACATGTATTTTAAGTAAGTTAATTTAATCACTTCATAAATTACTTTAAGTAAACCTTGCAATATTTTGTTATTGGTTCTTAATATTGGCTGTAGAAATTATCCTTCAAAACATGAAACAGCTATTTTCACTATTCATTATTTCTATCCTCTTTGCCGCATTTGCTGTCCAAAAAAATACCTCTGCAGAATTAATACAATTGGTTGTGACAATTCCTGAGCTTAATTCCTCTGAATTACAAAAGAATTTGGAGAATGAATTCAAAAGTCTGGGTGGGGTTAAAATTTGTGAAACTTCACTCATGACAAAAACATTGATGATGAATTACGATCCTCGAAAAGTCAGGCAGAGTAAAATTTATAATGTATTCCAGAAATGGGAATGCAACCCCGGCAGTTATTCATACCAGAAGTTATATTAACCCCTAAAACTTAATTCAAAGAATAGATCGTACTCGGGACTGGAGTTGAACCAGCACGTTCTTGCGAACACATGGACCTGAACCATGCGCGTCTACCAATTCCGCCACCCGAGCAAATATGGTTGAAATAATACTAATAAAAATTAACGGTCTTTT
>DTTG01000193.1 GCA_012964845.1 Fidelibacterota bacterium | reverse complement strand
CATTCAACCAATACTTCCTCAGGCACATCTATGGTTGAGGAGTAATACTGAAGCATAAATTGAGAGAGGTTTGTTGCATGAGAATCGGGATCATGTACTTTTAAATTAAACTTTTCTCTTCCCATAATATGACCGTTGCGGATACGCATCACCACCCCCACTCCGTAACTGTTTTCAGCTGATACTGCCACCACATCCCTGTCTTTAAAATCCTGACTGGCTTTTTTCTGTTTTCGGGTAAATTGGGTCACCACATTCAGCTGATCTCTATAGCGAGCAGCATCCTCATATTTTTGCTCTGTGCTGGCAACGCTCATTTGGGTTTGTAGATATTCCTTAATTCCCCCATTCTGCCCTTTTAAAAAGCCTTTTATCTGATTGATCATATCACCATATTCTTTTTCAGTCACCAAGCCCTCACAGGGGCCATCACAGCGCTTGATGTGGTAATCCAGACAGATTTTAATCTTCCCTGCCTGAATTGTATGGTCATCAATATGATAGGTGCAGGTTCGCAGTGGGAATATTTTATGAATCACCCGCAAAATTTCTCTCAGGTAACCAGCATCGGTGTAGGGACCAAAATAGTTATGGTCATCCTTGGTGAGATTTTTCTGCCGGATTATTTCCACCCGAGGATAGGGCTCATTGGTAATACGGATATAGGGAAAGGTCTTATCATCCTTTAAAAATACATTATAACGGGGTTTATGCTCCTTAATGAGATTTGCCTCCGTGAGGAGTGCTTCAACTTCAGAGCGCATTACCAGCCATTCTAAATCAGCAATATTTTTCACCATTACCAAAGTTTTGGGGTCTTTACCTTTGGGAGAGTTAAAATATGACCGCACTCGATTTTTTAGCACCTTAGCCTTGCCAATATAAATGATCTCTCCCCTTCCATCTCTGAAAAAATACACTCCTGGTGATTTGGGGATTTGGCTGAGTTTCTGCTGAATATCCATGTGGGTAATTTAGAGAACTATCAGAGAAATGGATTAAACATCTCTGTCATTTTAAAACGGAAGAAAAAGAACCAAAATCTAAAATATTTGTAATTAGATATTAACAAACACTCCTTGGTCATCGTAGTATTAAAACTACTGAGATATATGCGAATTGGGTTAGGAAGGAAGAATTGGAGAGGTGTACATAAACAACAACCTCGAAAGGATGTTGAACTTTACTTCTTTTCACATAATTCTACCAACACACCACCTGTAGATTTGGGATGAATAAAGGCAACTTGTAAACCTTCTGCCCCTATCCGAGGACTTGAATCGATAAGCTGAACATCGTTCTCATTTAGATAGTTTAACGCCGACTGAATATCGTCAACAATAAGGGCGATATGATGCATCCCTTCCGGTCTTTTTCCAAGAAATTTGGCAATGGGTGAATCAGGAGATGTGGCTTTGAGAAATTCTAATTTATCTTTACCAGCATGATAAATGTCCGTGATAACCTGTTGGTCATCAACCTTTTCTCTGCGTTGGAGGTCTAAACCTAAGAGCTCCCCAAATATTTCAGATATGCTGTTCAAATCTTTTACAGCAATACCCACATGTTCAATGCCTAAAATTTTAAACGGTAGTTTTGGCATGGACCAATCTCTTAGCTGACAAATCATATTCAAAAGCATCGGTGATTTCAACATTATAAAATTCACCAATAGTCAGTTTTTCATCTACCCGGACAAAATTATCCACTTCCGGAGCATCACGATAGGAACGGCCAATAGATGATCCATCTTCACTATGCCTGTCAATGAGTACTTTTTCTATATTACCGATAAGCGTTTGATTCTTTTTCCAATTCATATCCTGCTGCAGCATCATAACGGCATCCATGCGTTCTGTTTTGACTTCTGTGGGGACATCATCTTTAAAGGATGCTCCATGGGTTCCCTCTTCCTCGGAATAGGTAAATACTCCCAAGCGGTCAAACTCAATTTCTTCGACAAAATCATATAATTCTTTAAAATCAGAATCCCTTTCACCGGGGAAACCAACAATTATACTGGTCCGCAGAGAAATATCAGGATTCACCTTCCGCAAATCATCAATTCGCTTTCGAATACCAGCTGACATAAGTCCTCTCCGCATATCTTTCAACATTTTATCTGAACCATGCTGAACAGGCATATCAATATAGGGGACCAGCTTCTCTAATTGCCCAAAGCGCTGAATCATTTCCTGGTGTAAATGTGCAGGGTGAGCATAATGCAGGCGAATCCATTCCAATCCATTTACTTTGTCCAGTTCATCCATAAGTTCATGCAATGATGATCGCGGGGTAAGGTCCCAGCCGTAGGAAGTGCTATCTTGTGCAATCACCAGTAATTCTTTCACACCTGAATCTGCAAGCCGTTGGGCTTCCTGCAGATTCCAAGCCACTGGCTGGCTTTTCTGAAGTCCCCGCATAATGGGGATGGAGCAAAAACTACAACCATTATCACAACCCTCAGCAATTTTCAGATAGGCATAATGATTGGGGGTTAATAATGAGCGGAAGTAGTCGGGGTCATCTTTGGTATGTGCTTTCCCTGTAAGGTAGCTCAGAACTGCAGCATGGTCATCCGTGCCAAAAAAAGCATCCACTTCAGGGAGTTCATCATGCAGCTCGGAGCCATATCTATCTGAAAAACAGCCCATGACCACCAATTTTTCCACCTGATTTGACTTCCGCAATTCTCCGGCATCCAAAATTACATCCACAGATTCCTCTCGAGCAGATTCCAAAAATCCACAAGTATTAACAATGAGAATATTCGCATCATCGGATTTTTTTACAATTTCGTAGTTTTCTTGTTTGAGCCCGCCCAGTAATATTTCTGAGTCCACCAAATTTTTGGCACACCCCAAACTAATCATACAGACTTTATTTTGCTTTGTATTATTCATTTACCGTTTCTTTTTTGCTGGAAATTAACCCCTTAATATAACTTTCCCTATCAAATGGAACCAAGTCATCAACCTGCTCCCCTACTCCTAAAAAATAAACCGGAAGATTCAGCTCTTTCATTATCTGGATTGCAATACCACCCCGTGCGGTACCATCCATCTTGGTTAAAATTACACCTGTAAGGGGAATATATTTAGCAAATTCTCTGGCTTGTTGGAGTCCATTTTGACCTGTGTTGGCATCGATGGTTATGAGTACATCAACCGCATCGGTCAGCTTCAAGACAACCCTGTAGATTTTCTCCAATTCCTTCATGAGATTGGCTGAAGTATGTAAGCGCCCTGAGGTGTCCACAATGATCCTATCCAGATTCTTTGTGATCCCGCTGGAGACTCCATCATAAGCAACGGAGGCAGGATCAGCAGATTTATCATTTGCTGTTAGATGCAGGTTGAGCCGTTCTGCCCAAATTCTAATCTGCTCTACAGCAGCTGCCCGATATGTATCTGCAGCAACCAGAGAAACTGACTGGCCAGAACTGGAAAAATATCCCCCTAATTTAGCGGCTGAGGTCGTTTTACCCGTACCATTTATTCCCACCAATAGAATAACCTTTTGTAATTCACCTACTTCATTTACATCAGACAGATATTGTTGAATACATTGCTGAAATCGATCTTCACGGGAAATTTCAGCCTTATCCGGAGCTTTAAGTTGTTCAATAATAGAATCTGTGAGTTCCCAACCAATATCTGCACCAAGCAATGCTTCTTCCAAACCTTCAATCTCATCCTCAGTGAGAATGGTTTTTCCAGAGAATCTCGCAAACAAATGGGATAATTTGTTACGAGTTTTCGTTAAACCTGAAATTGTTTTTTTGAGAAATGAAATCATCTTGCTTCTAATTCTTTAAAATAACGTAAATATCTTCGGATATATTCAAAAGTACTAAACGTAAACAAGAGGGTTGAAATCAGGTAAAATGACCACAGAATTAAATTTGGTATATTCAGCGGATCTTTTAATAAAAATAATACCATCATGAGTGCGGAAATCCCAATAAACCATTTTCCTGATTTATTTGATTGAAATACCTCCTCTTGAGAAAACATTAAATATACACCGATAATGATGAGGAATATATCCCTTATTCCCAAGATGAGAAAAAATAGCAGAAAGGGTAATTTGTAGCTAATGATCAAATAAATTAATACAACCATCATACAGACCTTATCAGCAACAGGGTCAATTAGTTTACCAAAATTCGTGATTTCCCCTGCTTTTCGTGCCACATATCCATCTAAAAAATCTGTTAAAACAATTATAATAATGAGCGCAAAAGCCTGCCATAATTTTTCATTCATTCCATTGGCAATATCTTCAAATATTAATACAAGGGGGATGGCAAGGAATATCCTGCTGATACTGATGGCATTAGCTAGGGTCATAATGCGGTCATGCCGTGTCTGCAACCGTTTTTTTCGTACCCTTTTTCTGTGTTTAAATCGCATTAACTATTTCTATGAGAATTAAATTTCAATGCTGCTAATAAGGAGTCTTTATAAACAGAATCGGAAAATATATTAAGCTCATCCTGTGCTTCTTTCGCCAGCCTGTCAATTTGGTTTTCTGCAAATTGAATTCCACCATGCTTTTCGATGAGTTTTCTGATTTCTCTGATTTCTGATTTTTTTACGTGGTTGTTGAGTTGTCGTTTTACAACCTTTACTTCTGAAGCAGGTAAATTTTCAAAAAGATAAATAAGCGGTAAGGTGAGAATATTTTTTTTCAGATCAAATCCTGCTGGTTTGCCCAATCCTTCAACATTGCCAGTAATATCCAACAGGTCATCCTTTATCTGGAATACCAGTCCAAATTTTTCACCAAACTTTGCCAAAGCTTCACGTTTATCATTATCTTCCGTTACTGTCATAACCCCTAATTTACAGGCTGCGGAAAATAGTGATGCCGTTTTATCACTCACCATTTGATAATAAATTTTCTCTGTCATATTTTTCTTTATTGCTTTTTCAATTTGCTGGATTTCGCCCTGGCTTAGTCGCTCTGCTGTACTGGATAAAATATCCAAGGCATCAAAGTCTTTCAAGTGAATCATATTGGTAAGGGCTTTTGAAAACATAAAATCACCCACTAAAATGGAAAGTTTATTTTTCCACACTCGGTTAATAGATGGCCACCCCCGACGAAGATTTGCATCATCTACCACATCATCATGGATAAGGGTTGCTACGTGAATCATTTCAATGAGAGCGGCTGCACGATAGGTATTTTCAGTTGGTTCACCACATAATCCCGCAGAAAGCAGACAGAGACGAGGTCTTAGCTGCTTCCCTTTTTTACGGGAAATATACCTGATAATTGTATTTATTAATTTTACATCCGAATGGAGTGATTCTCTATAAACTGCTTCAAAACGAATTAAATTTTCACGGATGGGAGATGTTACAATATTTTGCAGTTCGGCATTCACACCAATGAATCCTTTGGTTTGAAAAGTTTACTAATGAGAATGCTGAACTCATATAAAATAATAAGGGGAACCACTATAAGAATTTGACTGACTGGGTCAGGCGGTGTAAGCACAGCCCCAAGAATAAGAAATACAACAATGGCAAACTTTCGATATTCCCGTAAAAATGCAGGAGTAAGGATTCCAATTTTTGTAAAAAATATGGAGATTACCGGAAGCTGAAATAATAGGCCACAACCGAAAATTAACCAGAGTATATACATGAGATATCCTTCCAGAGTGAAATTATAAGCCACATCAATAGTCTCTGCAGTCAATGAAGTAAAGAAGGCAAGACTAAATGGAATAATTACAAAGTAGGCAAAACTCATCCCCAAAAGGAAGAATGCCGATGAAAATAGCACTGTAAAAATGACGGCTACACCATATTTATCTTCAAATGCCGGAGAAATAAAACGCCAAAACTGATACAAAATAACCGGCAGTCCCAAAATCATACCCCCAAATAATGCCACGGACAGTTTCACCGTAAACATGCTGGTTATTTTCAAAACCTGTAAATTTAAATCAATTGATAGGGATTCAGTCGGATTGATAAGCCAATACATGATGATATCTGAATAGGCATAAGAAAAACCTGCCCCAATCAAAATAGCAATGATGGATTTAATTAATCGCCAGCGGAGTTCTTCCAGATGATCCCAAAAGGGCATTTCAGGAGATTGATTATTCATTTTTGCATCATCAGTTGTTTAGCTAAATTATAGGGTGATTGGCGATGATCAGGTTGTTTTTCTAATTCAGAATGAAGCTCTGAATGGTTTTTGTCTTTCCAGAAATCATCCATTAAATCATCGGCAATGAGTTTCATTACCCTTTTTTTATAGCGATCATCAATTTTCACTTTTTGAATGCCTTGAGTCTTATTAAATGATTTATGGGCATCAATGGAATTCATCAGTTCCTCTATCCCCTTACCTTCTGTGGCAACGGTTGCAACAACCTGAGGTAACCATTGACTATCTTCTATAGTAAGTGTGGAGAGAATATTTTTCAAGGTAATCATCAGTTTATTTGAACCGGCGCGGTCAGCCTTGTTAATTGCGAAAATATTACCAATTTCCATAAGCCCGGCTTTTAACATTTGCACCTCATCGCCGGACTCAGGAACCAAGACCACGATGACCGAATCTGTTGCCTGAATGACATCCAATTCTATTTGTCCTACACCCACCGTTTCAAAAATGATTATGTCATAACCGGCAGCGTCAAATATTTCCCCCACTTCCTGAGTTGTTTGAGCTAATCCGCCCCGACTACCCCGGGTTGCCATACTCCTCACAAAAACATGGGGGTCAGAGAAATGGGAAGTCATCCGAATACGGTCTCCTAATACCGCACCTCCGGAGAATGGACTGCTGGGGTCAACCGCAATGACAGCAACCCTTTTGTCAATTTTACGAAAGGCGGATATTAGATTATGGGTGAGTGAACTTTTTCCCGCACCTGGCGGTCCGGTTATTCCTATCCTGTAGGCATTCCCTGTATCTTTGTAAATCTCAGAAAGAAGTTCAGCTCCCTCATCTCTGTTATCTTCAATTAGCGATATAGCTTGGGAAATTGAAAGCCTGGATTGCCCACGTATTCCCTGGATTAAATCTGGTAACACGAAGCAAATTTAAGGACTTAATACTGTCTTATGTTACAGGGTTTAGACAGTTTTATCAAATAGGCGTTTAAAGAAAGCATAATCAGGAATAACAACAGTATGTCCTACTTTTGTGATCATAAGTCTATCTTCAAACAATTTCAGAACTCTGGAAACCGTTTCCCGGGATGTTCCGGACATATTAGCAATATCCTGCTGGAAGGGTAATTTTTCAATTGTAACCTGACCTTTACGAATCACACCCATGTCTTCGGCTAAATTCAGAATGGATACACCAATTCTATGTTCTGCATCAGAAAGAGACAAAGCTTCAATCTGCTGGTCAGATTTCCTGAGACGTTTTGCCAGTTCGCCCATAAGGGCAAATGAAATTTTAAAATTTCGCCTGAGTAAACGTAGGAATTCGCTTCTTTGAATTGCGATTAGTTCACAATTTTCCTGAGCTAAGGCATTGGCTGAACGGGCTTCACCATCGATAATTGCCATTTCCCCAAAAATTTCACCAGGACCTAATAATGACAAAATCACCTCCTTACCCTCATCATTTACACGAGTAATTTTTACAGTACCTTTTATAATAATAAATACAATGTCACCGAATTCCTCTTCGAGAATAATCATACTATTTTTCGGATAATTTCTGGGCGTACAACTTTCCGATACATCCTTTATTTCATCTTCATCTAAATCAATAAAAATAGGGATGTTATTAAGATTGTCAGTTATCATTATTCAATTTCCTTTATAATATGGTTGCATTGCAAATAGTAATTACCAGATTCACAGACTAGTAAAATTAGCTTAATTAATTTCTTTTTACAATATTTTCTAATATATAAATGATTTTTTATTCTTTAGTCTTATAAAATAAATCTTTATTAAATTTATAAGCTAATTTAGAATTAAATAATTAAACATTACTATGGGCGCATCAGGATCAGAGTTAAAAAGAGTACGACAATCACTGAGAAACAACCTTCGAAACCGTCATTATAAGTCAATGATGAAAACTTCAATTAAAAAGGTAATGGAAGCAGATAAAAAAGATGCCTCTGCCCTTTTAGACCAAGCTATTTCAACCATTGATCGTGTATGTGGTAAAGGTATTATTCATCAAAACCGTGCTTCTCACCACAAATCTAAGCTAACCAAATACGTTAATAGCCTTTAGGCTAATCCTTTATTTTTACCCCATTCACCATAAATGGTGGGGTTTCTATTGGGGTTTTTGGTAATTTGGTGAATCCTTGGTGATGTTAATATCATGAGGATGACTTTCTTTCATCCCCGCACCTGTAATCCTGATAAATTCAATATTCTTGTGAAATTCCTTAATGGATTTTGTTCCGCAATATCCCATGGAACTGCGAACACCACCCATAAGTTGATGAATGGTTTCCATTACATCACCCTTGTACGGAACCATTCCTTCAATTCCCTCAGGAACCAGTTTCTTCGATTCAGTATTTTGTTGAAAATACCGGTCTTTACTGCCTTCATTCATAGCTGCAATAGATCCCATTCCCCTGAATGATTTAAAACTTCTCCCTTCCCAAAGAATTATTTCCCCGGGGCTTTCATTAGTGCCTGCAAGAATACTTCCAAGCATGGCAGTTTCAGCACCTGCTGCAAAGGATTTTGCAATATCACCAGAATAGCGCATACCCCCATCAGAAATTATTGGAATATCATTTTTTTGTGCAGATTCGAATGCATCCATTACAGCCGTTAGCTGTGGGACCCCGACGCCAGCAATCATACGTGTAGTACAACTTGATCCAGCACCGATTCCCACTTTTACTGCATCGACTCCTGCATCTATAAGAGCCTGGGTTCCAGCAGCGGTGGCCACATTTCCGGCAATAATATCTACATTTAATCTCGATTTTAACTTCTTTACCGTTTCCAATACGCCTTTAGAATGTCCATGAGCCGTATCTACAACCAGGGCATCCACATTTGCATTTACCAATGCCTGAGCCCTTTCCATAGTATCCGAAGATACCCCAATAGCGGCAGCCACCAATAGCCGTCCATGTTTATCTGTTCCGGCATTGGGATGATTTTCCTTCTTTAATATATCTTTCACGGTAATTAGTCCACATAAAGTACCCTCATCATCTATCACCAATAATTTTTCAATACGATGTTTCTGGAGCACAGACTTCGCTTCATTTAAAGTAGTACCCTTTTTCACCGTTATTAAATTCTTTCCCGTCATTCTGTCGGAAACCAGTAATTCCAGATTGGTTTCAAAACGAATATCGCGATTTGTGAGGATGCCAACCAATTTCCCATCATTTACAACAGGCACACCAGAAATGTGAAAATGAGCCATTATATCCAAGGCTTCCCGAATTGTTTTTCTTGATGTGATTGTCACAGGGTCCAAAATCATTCCACTTTCTGACCGCTTTACTCTGTCCACTTCTTTTGCATGATTTTCAATGGATAAATTTTTATGAATGACGCCAATCCCACCTTCTCTGGCCATAGCAATTGCCATTT
Organism: Fidelibacterota bacterium; assembly: GCA_012964845.1. GTDB lineage: Bacteria > Fidelibacterota > Marinisomatia > SCGC-AAA003-L08 > D37C17 > D37C17. The sequence goes on along the minus strand of DTTG01000193.1, from coordinate 14,454 downwards.
GGCTTTCAGTAACCGTATCCATTGCAGCACTGATTAATGGAATGTTTAATTGAATATTCCGTGTTAATCGAGAGGTAATATCTACATCCTTTGGTAGAATACTCGATAATTGTGGTACCAATAATACATCATCAAAGGTTAATGCTTCTTTCATTCTAAACTCCCTACTAAATTTTCTATTTCTTCAAGGATTTCTCCTGATTTCACCAATTCTTTCATATTGGTATGATCGGGGTATAATGGTCTGTCGATATCAAGAAAATCCACATATTTACGAATAATCTCTTTTGCTTTTTCTACACCGGTTCCAAAAGAATAATCTCTAAAATCCAAAGCTTGAGCAGCAGCCATCAATTCAATTCCAAGAATCCCGTAGGCATTATCTAAAATCTGAAAATTCTTGATTGCTGTATTCATCCCCATGGAGACAAAATCTTCTTGATCTGCAGCTGCTGGAATGGATTGAATGGATGCTGGCATAGATAATATTCTCTGTTCAACAATTTGGGTATCCGCTGTATATTGAGACAGCATCAGGCCTGAAAACATGCCCGCTCCTTTGGTTAAAAACGCTGGAAGTCCCACATTTAAAGCGGGGTTATTCAAGCGGTTCATTCGCCGTTCTGATAAAACACTCACCATTGTGATGGATATTCCAATCATGTCCATTGGTAAAGAAACAGGAGTTCCCTGAAAATTTGCCCCTGAAATTTGCGTATTATCCTCAGGGAAAAATATGGGATTATCTCCCACTCCATTTAATTCAATTTCAACCTGAGATTTGGCATAGGCTAAGGCATCATGTGCTGCGCCTATCACTTGGGGGGTTGACCGCATTGAATAGGCATCCTGAACTTTGCACTTAATTTTATTTTCCGCAAGATCACCATTTTCTACTAATTTTCGAATTGCCTTTGCAGAGCGAATGGCACCTGGAAATCCCCTGACTTCATGGAGCTTTGGCAAATAGGGTTTCATGTTTGCTTTTAACGCTTCCAATGACATTGCACAGGCTATTTCCGCCTGTTTGAACCAGCGGTTGGTATCATAAATAAGAATTGCACTCATGGCTGTTAATACGTTGGAACCATTTATAATTGCCAATCCATCTCGTGCCATTAAACCGGGTATTGGAATTCCAGAACGCTCCATTGCTAATTTTCCATCCAGGAGTTCACCTTTATAATAGGCCTGGCCTTCTCCCAACATAAGCAAGGCAATTTGAGACATTGGCGCTAAATCACCACACGCTCCCACCGACCCCTTCTGACAGACAAAAGGAGTGACCCCTTTATTTAACATATCTACCATTGTTTGAGTAATTTCCAGTCTGCAGCCTGATCGACCCTTTGAATGCACATTAATTCTGCCTGCCATTGCACCGCGCACATATTCTATAGGTGCAGGATCACCGATTCCAGCAGCGTGGTTATAAATGAGATATTTTTGGAAATCCTGAATTTGATCGTCATCTAATACAACCTCTGAGAATTCCCCAATTCCAGTATTTACCCCATACATTATTTCCCCTGCCTGGATCTTCTTTTCAAGCATAATTCTGCATGTTTTGATGCGGTCAATTGCATCTGGATGGAGCGTAACTTCTTCCCCAAATCGGGCAATCTGAACTAATTTTTCAGTAGTTAATTGTGTATTCCCAAGTTCTATTGACATGATTTACTTTTGCTTTAATTTAAAAATTATATTACCTCAACCTTGATGACTGTAATAGCGAAAAAGATGCTTGCTTGCAAGGGCTCAAATTTATTCTCTGTTTACTTATGCCTAAAAGAATTTTTGTGATTCAAGCAATAATGAGTCAACCGTATAATAAGGGATTGGATCTACAGGAAGAGAGCCCAAAATTGTTTGTCCATAGCCTCGTTTATATAACCGCGTGTCCCCCACAATACATATTCCTGTATCGTTCATATTGCGGATTAATCTACCGAATCCCTGACGAAATCGCATGGCTGCCTCTGGCACCTGATATTGTAGAAATGCATCATCTCCCCGTTGTTTATAATCTTCAATTTGCGCCTGAATAAGAGGATCAAAAGGATTATCAAAGGGGGTTTTCACTATATATAATATTTCCACCTTGTCTCCGGGGAAATCGACTCCTTCCCAAAAACTTGAAGTCCCTATTAGAATGGAATGAGAATGCTCTAAATAGCTTCTCACCAATACATTTCTACTTAATCCAGGAGCCTGGGCAAATACCTTATAATCACTCCCTTTTAATTTGGGTTCTAAATACTGTTTAATAGCAAGAGTTTGCTTGAAGGATGTACACAATACTAACATTCGCCTTTTTAATGAGGTGAATATCCGTTCAATTTGGGAGCCAATTTCATTCATAAACAAGGGATCATTCACATTAATGGATCCCTTAAAAACAAAAAGCTTTACCTGATCATTGTAATGAAAAGGTGAATGGTATATTTTTTCTTTAACATGATGATTAATAACTGCCAAATCCAATCCTACCTTTTCACTAAAATAGCGAAAATCATCATTCACCATTAAGGTGGCAGAGCAAAATACTCCCCCTGGATATTTACTTAATAAATTGTCATTAATAAAACTACTCACCTTCAAAGGTGCAGAATTCAATGTTGTGAGGTTTTGATAATCAGATTGAATAAATGATGACCATTGTACTAATTCTGATTGAATATCTAAAGCTGCACTGAAACTTTCTAACCCTTCCTTTAAAATACTATCTATAGCAGTAAATTCAATGGATATAGACCCGGGAATATCTTCCTTGTTTTCCTGAAGCAACGCATTGAATTTCTGAATATCCTTTGCAAATCTATTAAGTTCTGTCAACACTTCCCAGGGAGTTGGTTCAGTATCTATAAATTCTTCCTGGCTGTTTCTATACAGTAATTTGTTAATATGGTAATCTGACCGATTAATCTCATCCCGCTTATTATCATAATAGGAATTAAAAAATGCTTGAATTTCTTTCTGGATAATTTTACTATCGGTGGTAAGGGAATTATAAAGTTTGAAAATTTCTGGAAATTTTTTCAGTGCATTCTTTTTCCAATTATCTTTTCCTTTATTAAAAATATTGAAGACATCATCAAATGATTTTGAACCAATCTGGGTAACCAGTTGATCTCTCGTAACCGTTGCAAAATGATGGGCTTCATCAATCACATAAATAAAATCTGACGGTAAGCAGGAATTATCCCGCATCAACTCATTGGCGAAAAGGGAATGGTTGATAATAATGATATCAGCGCCGTCCACTTTAACACGGACTTTCCCCAGAAAGCATCCATCATATTTTTTGCATCTTTTAGAGGAGCAATATCCTCGTTCACTTCGTACAAGAGACCAAATACGTTTCTGCCTATTTAATTGAAACCCATTACATTCATTAATATCACCAGATTTGGTTTCCCACTCCCAGACCATTAACGGAAGAAGGTTTTCATATTCATGGGGTTTCATTAAATGGTTGTGATTTGCCAAAAGGCGCTCTAAGCGAGTACGACAAATATAATTATACCTTCCCTTATAAATGACCGCGCTCAAATTCTGGTCTATTGCTTTTGACAGCTTGGGGATGTCCCCAGTAAAAAGCTGATTTTGTAGATTTTTGGTATAAGTTGATACAACCAAAGCTGTTTGTTTTTGTTTGGCTGCTAAAAATCCAGATGCCAAATATGCTAATGATTTTCCCAGACCCGTACCTGCTTCAGCGGCGAGAATTTGTCCTTCGGTAAACGCCTCGTAAGTATCATTAATTAATTCCGTTTGGGAAGAACGTTTTTCGTACCCACTCCAATTGACACTAACGGCTCCTCCCTCGGCAAACCATTCCTTAGGACTTTCAGGAATAGCAATATTACTACTGCCAGTAAATTCAAATGTATTGTCTGAAATATTATGTTCAACTGGAGATGACATAAGTCCATCTATAGAATTTAAACGGACGGATGCTTTTATAATATTTGTAAATAATTTACTATTATACACTTCACTATTACTGAATAAGTTCTCAATCCGCTGAATAAGGGTAAGAGGTTTTGAGAGTGCTTCCTGAAGCAAATAAACAAACAATTTACCCGTACACAAGGCATCTGCACTAGCTCGGTGTGCATTCTCTATTTTAATACCATAATAATCGCAAAGTGATCCCAAACTGAAACTATTATAAAAATAAATAAACCCCCGAGCAAGGGATAGAGTGTCATACAATGGAATTTCTGAAAATGGGGAATTAGAGCCTTGTAAATTTTTATTTATAAAATTATAATCAAAATTGATATTTTGTGCTACCAAAGGAGTGGAACCAATAAATTTCATAAAATCCGGAAGAGCATCATTTATAGATGGTGCATCTTCAACCATTTTATTCGTAATCCCTGTCAGAGCTGTAATATTTTTGGGGATGGGTATGCCGGGATTTATAAGCGTGGTAAATTCTTCAGTAAATTCACCATTTATAAAACGACAGGCGGCAATTTCTGTAATTTTATCTTTATCTGGGTTTAAGCCGGTAGTCTCTAAATCAAACGAAATAAATTCGTCTAATTCAAGGAGAGGAAGAAGGTCTTTAAGAGTGTGCTCATTAGACACCAGAAAATACCTTCAATACATCAATAATTAAGGTGGGTTTCTTAAAAACTGCAGCTTTAAATACGGATGTGAGTGTTCTTTTATTATGCGGGATAGACAATACTTTTTCAGCAATGGAGTCTAATTCTTCATTTGTTAATTTTTCTGTAACTTCTTTTATTTTATAAAATCTCTCATGATTTTTCCCAAAGTCTTTTCTCATTCTTTTTGGGTATTCAAGTAAACTATCTTCAGAGTAATCATTTTTTTTAATTGCCTCCGCTGCTACTTGTCCAGCAATCCACCCACCTTTCATTCCAGCTACAATACCTCCACCAGTCATAGGATTGATTTGGTGAGCCGCATCTCCAACCAGCATTATGCCGTCTGCAACTGGCTTTTCCATTGGTTTGGCACATGGAACTCCTCCACACATTGTTGTGAGAATCGCTGCATCAGGATATTCTCTTTCCATAAACTCATCTAAATATTTCTGTGCCGATTTATGCTTACTATACTTTCCACTGATACCAATTCCAATATTTGCAAACTTTTTTCCTTTTGGGAACACCCATATATATCCCCCTGGAGCATGATTCATACCCACATACATAATCATTTTATTGGGTTCAATATCCACGTTCGCAACCGAATATTGAACTGCAGATTCCATATCTTTCATTCGCACTAAAGTTTTCAGTCCTGCCCATCTTCCTACCCGGGAAGTCAAGCCATCAGCACCAATTACAATCTTTGCCTGAATTTGTTTTTCTTCTCCAAGGTAGTCAAGTACGACCCCATTTACCTCACCATTATTGGCTAATACATTTTTTACATAGGCCTTTGTGTAAACTTCAGCTCCAGCATTGGCAGCATATCTCGATAAGTCATAATCAAAAATACGACGATTAAGAATGTACCCAGTTTCCGCTGCAAAATCAATATCGACAGAAGTTAAGTTGGGGGAGACTAATTTTACACTGGTAATTTTTTCAGCGATCCAACTATCTTCAATTTCAACAAATTGCCTCAGTCCAGATTCTCCGGCAGCTTCCCCACAGCGCACGGGATATCCAATATCTCTATCTTTTTCCAACATGCAGACAGAAACGCCCCCCTTTGCAGCTTCCCAGGCAGCCATTGAACCTGCTGGACCTCCTCCTACTACAACAACATCATATTTATTCTGCAGCATGGGTCTCCAATACTTCTATGGGACATATTTCAACACAGAGGTCGCAATCAATACATATAGTATGCTCAATTTTAATGGAATATTCCCTCACTTCTATGCAATCCACCGGACAGACCGAAACACAAACACCACAATAATCACATCTATTGTCTCTTATACTAATCATGTTCAACTAAAAATGTGGGGTAGTGAAGATTAAATCTATGCCAATAATAATATTTACTTAAATAATATGTGATTGCTAAAGGCACAAATAACCATGGATAAACAGATAGAACGAAAAAATTTAAAATAAATATGGGGTATCTGATTGCCCGCAAGATATCTTTTTCCATCCTGCGAATAAATGCAAAAATGAAAAAAGGAATGGAGACTAATGTTGCGGTGGATGCCAGTGGGTCATTATTTTCCAGGGCAATTATAAACGCAATAATAATAAATGCTAATGAGATAAAAAGGGTTATATTTTTCCCAAAAACAATAGGAAATGTTTTATCTCCGGATGTTGAATCACCCTTCATATCAGGCAGTGTTGTGAGCAGGGAAACAGAGGAAAAACAGAGAACGTAGGGAAGTAATAATTTTAACATCGATATATCCAGCGGAATAATTGCTGCCATTGGCTGATTTTGCATTACGAGACTCCAACCTTCGGTAAATAAAAGTACCCCTACAATTGTATTTGTAAACCATCCTAATAGTGGTTTCTTTTTCCAATTAAATGGTGGCTGATTATAAATAATACCCCAAATCAAATAAATAATACCAACAAGTATGGCTGAAAACCAATTCACTACAATTAAAATTAATATTCCAACAATCAATAGTATTTTCGAAATTGACTGACTTTTATCGATGGCAATATACTTACCAACTAAAAATAGTTTTTGATTGATGGAATCACTTTTTTCATCAGAAATTTGATTTAAAATAAATGTTGAACTGCAAACAAAAGTAATGCCTGTAAAAACAAAAAATGTAGCCCATGAAAAATTGGATATCCATAGAGGGTGGTCGAAATAATACATTTGCGCTGAAGACATTCCCATAACAACCATAACCCAAACTGAAAAAAACAATGTTGGCCTTAGAAGAAAAACCACATCCAGATTGGGGACTAGTTTTTTATGAACAGGATGGTGTTTTAGAAACTGCTTTATCATTTTCACCTTTATTTTGAATAGGATAATCACCCGAAAAACAAGCAGTACAAAAATTTGTTTTCTTTTGGGATGTAGATTTAAGTGTACCTTCCAATGATAGATATCCCAATGAATCCACATCAATCATTTGTTGGATTTCTTTTTCACTCCGATTACCTGCTGCCAACTCTTCAACAGTAGGAAAATCCATTCCGTAAAAACAGGGATGTTTTACAGGTGGAGAGCTAATGCGAACATGCACCTTTTTAGCGCCACTTTCCCGTATGAGTTTTACTAATTTTAATAATGTGGTTCCCCTGACAATGGAATCATCAATAATTATAACCTCTTTATCCTTTAGGACACCCTTTACGGTATTAAACTTCAGCCTTACGGAAACATCCCGCAAACGTTGAGATGGAAAAATAAATGTTCTTCCAACATAATGATTTCTGATCAAACCAATTTCATGTTTTACGCCAGATTCCTGAGAATAACCAAGTGCGCAGGTGTTAGACGAATCCGGAACTGAAATAACAATATCCCCAGTTTCATCAGGATTTTCCCTGGAAAGCTTTCGCCCGAATGCTCTTCTCATTTTATCTACATTTTTACCAAATATTTGTGAATCTGGTCGAGAAAAATATATATATTCAAAAATACAATGTTTGGGCTCCTGAGGTTCAGTAAAGGGTTGAGAATAAAATCCGTCATCGTTTGCAACTATTATCTCCCCGGGTTTTACTTCTCGAACATATTCTGCTCCTAATAAATCCAAGGCACAGGTTTCAGATGCGAAAACAAGGGTGTCTTTAAGCTTTCCCATACAATATGGTCTAATTCCGTGGGGATCCCTGGCAGCAATAATTTCATTAGGCGAAAGAAGAATTAATGAATATGCACCTTCAATTTTGTTAAGAACCTTTCCCAACTTTTCAGCTAAGGTATTTCCTTTTTCCCGAGCCAGAAGATGGATAATAATTTCGGTGTCCGTGGAAGTTTGGAATAACGCACCATCATCCTGAAGCTGTTTCCTGATTCCATCAATATTTACCAGATTCCCATTATGGGCAATCGACAAACTGTAATCTCCCATATTAAAAGTAAGCGGACCAACATTTTCAGCATCGGAATTCCCGGTAGTAGAATAGCGAACATGACCAATTGCTGAATCACCAACAAGAGAATCAAATACTTCGGGATTGGAAAACACATCTGATACAAGACCCTGTCCCATATGTCTGTGTAATTCCTTGCCATCTGAAGATACCACACCTGCACCTTCCTGCCCACGATGTTGTTGAGCATATAAACCCATATAAGCTAATGTAGCAGCTTCTTTATTATTATGTATTCCTATTATTCCACACATAACTAATTTAATTTAACCTTTAATGAATCAATGTCATTATTAGACTCCAACCGTCTCACAGGAAATGTTGATAACTGGGCATCCACATAAGCATCCAGCATATTCCATACGAATAAGCCAAACGTCCACCACGCATATGTGTTTCGAAGACCAATTCTATTTTCTTTCTTTAATTCTATAAAACGGTTTACAACGAAGTACTCTGCCCCCATAAACCCAATTGCTTTCACATATTTTCCATTATATATTTGTCCCAACCCCGGAATTGCCCCTAATTTCCAAGCCAAACCAGGATCCTTTACTTTTGTTGAATCTATATATCCTGCTTCCTGACCAGTGCATATACTAAAGGCACATAAAATAGCAATCCAATATTTCATTCCACATGACCAACGGCATCAATTTCTATCCGGGCATTCATGGGCAAGGCTGATACTTGTACAGCAGATCGTGCTGGTGGATTGTCAGGGAAAAATTCATTAAAGATTTCATTAACCTGAGCAAAATGTGAAAGATCAGTTAGAAATACAGTTAATTTAATTGCCTGTTGTAAGGAACTTCCCCCACCTTTTAGTACTCCATTTAGATTTATTAATACTTGTTTAACTTCAGATTTGAAATCCCCTTTTATCAATTCCCCAGACTGGGGGTTAATTGGGATTTGACCAGAAGTAAATACAAAATTATCAGATTTAATCCCCTGTGAATAAGTACCTATGGCTTTGGGAGCTTCAGTAGTATGGATAACAACCTTATCCAAGAGATTCCTCCAAACACCATAGAGGTAATCCTATTCCCGGGTTCATTTCACGGGTAATATTTTCACTTCCAAATTGCATGATAAATTCACCTGCCGCTGTAATATCTGCATCAAACAAATGTCCCCCAAAAACCCTGTATTCAGTATCGCTAAAGGTTATATGGGTATGAGAAAAGGGTTTCCCCTCCTTCATGGTAATATTCCCAATGAGGGAAGTGAGTTCATATTCACCCTTAAATAATTTTCGATGGTAGGTTTTATCTTCAAGTGAATAATAGCCGATTTCTGGATTTTCTAATGCCCCTATTCCATTCAACCATGCACAACCCACACCCTTTACCTCTGCAAATGTTTCAAATGTTTTGTTAATGCTATCGCCTTTAGCGAAAGTCATGAAAACCCGTGATTTATCTAACCTATACTTCATGGTGTCCACCTCAAATCTAGTTCCCTATTTGCTTTTGTCTCATCTAATCGTGTTACGGGAGTTGTTATTGGTGCTTCACGAATAAGATCAGGGTTTACATTAATATTATCATTTATTTCCAGCATAACCTCAACAAATCTATCCAGCGTTGCTTTTGTTTCTGATTCAGTTGGTTCAATCATCATAGCTTCCGGCACATTATTTGGAAAATAAATTGTTGGTGCATGAAAACCATAATCCAGTAATGCTTTTGCAATATCCAATGCTTTTACACCTTTGGCTTTTTGGGTGTCTCCGGACACAACAAACTCATGTAAAGTTCCTTCCGTGAATGGAATATTATAAGCATCTTTAAGTTTATTTTTTAAATAGTTGGCATTGATAATGGCGTTGCGAGTCATGGACTTCAATCCATCATCGCCCAGCATACGAATATAGACATAGGCCCGAACCAATATACCAAAATTACCAAAAAAGGTGTGTAGCCTACCAATGCTGTCTGGAATATCACTTGTCCAATTATATTTTCCATTTTCATCTTTAATTAATTTGGGAATGGGTAAAAATGGTGCCAATTTCTCAACCACTGCAATAGGCCCTGAACCTGGACCTCCTCCTCCATGAGGAGTTGAGAAGGTTTTATGCAGATTAATATGGATAATATCAAAGCCCATATCAGCAGGTTTACATAAGCCCACTACCGCATTCATATTTGCACCATCCATATACATGAGGGCGCCAACATTGTGTACAGCTTCAGATATTTCTTCTATTTGATCTTCAAATAATCCCAGAGTATTGGGCTGGGTAAGCATCATCCCAGCAACTTCATGATCCAATTTTGACTTTAAATCCTCTAAATCTACCCGCCCTCTGTTATCAGATTTCACCTCACGAGGAGTAAATCCACCCAGGGAAACCGACGCCGGATTTGTGCCGTGAGCCGTCTCTGGAATTATAATATATTTCCGCTTTTCGCCATTCTTTTCATGATATTTCTTCATGATGAGAATTCCTGCAAATTCCCCCTGTGAGCCTGCGCTGGGCTGCAATGTAGCCTCAGACATTCCCGTAATTTTTAATAACATCTGCTCCAATTCAAACATGATATGAAGAGCTCCCTGAACATTTTCAACAGGTTGGTGAGGATGAATGTTTGCAAATCCTGAGAGAGATGCCAAGGCATCATTTATTTTCGGATTATATTTCATGGTGCAGGATCCTAAAGGATAAAAGTCTTTATCCACATGATGGTTTTTTATGGATAAATTCACATAATGTCTCACAACTTGAGGCTCAGAAACCTCTGGTAATTTTGCGGGGGATTTTCTTAATAATTCAGGGGAAATTGAATCAGCTAATGAAATTTCCGGCACATCTGATTTTGGAAGAGCAACTCCCATCCTTCCCTTTACTGATTTTTCGAATATGACGCGTGAATCAGACATCCACTTTTTGTAAAATAGACTGAATTAGATTTCTGCCATGATCCAATGCATCTTGTAGTAAATGTATATCATTTCCTCCGGCAGTGGCTAAATGTGGTTTTCCGCCACCCCCTCCACCCATGACTCCTCCCATCTCCTTTACAATTTTACCTGCTTGAATTTGAGAAGTTAAATCATCTGTAACGGCGCACATCACCATGGGTTTATCTTTTTGAATAGTACCAATCAATGCTGCACCTTTGGTTTTAAAAGCCTGCCTGAACTGATCACCCAACTCTCTTAAATCACCAGGATCATCCACATTTTGTACTACCAATCGTATATCTCCTAAACTTTCAGCTCCAGTAACCAGATCACCAATCTCACCAGTCATTGAGAATTGCCTGAGTTCTTTAATTTCCCGCTCTAGATTTTTTTTATCAGCAATAAGGGATTGAATCCGTGAGGATATTTCATCTTCTGTACATTTGAGCTCTTTTCGAATTTCACTGATTACATGTTCCTGTTTGCTCATCAATGTTTGTATGGCATCACCAGATACTGCAACCAATCTTCTTATACCTGATGCTAAAGCTGATTCAGAAATAATTTTTATAGCGCCAATATCTCCAGTACGGTTTACATGTGTGCCCCCACAGAGTTCTTTGGAAAAACCGGGGACATCCACCACTCTCACAGTGTCTCCGTATTTTTCTCCAAAAAGTCCAACTGCTCCCTCTTCTCGAGCATCATCGAAATTTTTCACATTGGTTTCCACGTCAATATTTTGCAGAATCACAGAATTGACACATTGCTCTAATTCATTTATCTGACTCCGTGATATTTGTTCATAATGAGTCAAATCAAAACGCAATAATTCTGCATTAACCAGGGAACCCGCTTGTTGAACATGATCCCCAACAATTTTTCTTAAAGCCTGATGAAGCAGATGGGTTGCTGTATGATTTCGTCGGATTTGCTGACGGCGGCTATCATCAATTTTTGCATTCACATTTTGGACATCCTCTATTTTGCCTTCCTGGATTCTTCCAATATGAATAAATTCATCACCCGATTTCTGTACATCCTCCACCTTGAATTTAAATCCTTTGGCCGTCAAAAATCCGCTGTCACCAATCTGCCCACCAGCTTCGGCATAAAATGGCGTTTTATCCAGCACAATTTTATAATAATCACCCTCTTGAATATATTTTATTAATTGGGCGTTATTTTCTATTTTTTCATAACCGGTAAATTCTGTTGGAGATCCCTTTTTGACCACTATCCAATCAGTATCTTCTGAAATATTCTGAAATTTACCTGACGACCGGGCACGGTCTTTTTGCTGAATCATGCAGTCATTGAATTTATCCACATCCACTGAAAACTCATTTTCACGTGCTATTAATTCCGTAAGGTCTAAAGGAAATCCATAGGTATCATATAATTTGAAGGCATCATCACCATTAATGACTCCTCCAGCAGACAGGTTTTTTGTAATCTTACTAAACACCTCTAAACCTCTATCCAGCGTTTCGTTAAAAGATGATTCTTCGGCTTTGATAACTTTTTCCACATGCTTCTGTTTTTCTTTTAACTCAGGGAATGCACTGCCCATAACACCACTCAAGGTGTTCACCAGTTTATAGATGAAAGGATCTTTCATCTCCAGCATTCTTCCAAATCGGGCAGCCCGGCGTAGAACCCGTCTCAGTACATAGCCCCGGCCCTCATTACCGGGCATAGCGCCATCTGCCAGGGAAAAAGCAAGCATGCGTACATGATCTGCAATAACCCTGTGAGGGATACCGTCATTAATATCGAGTGATTTGCCGGAAATTTCAACAATTTTATCTAAAATAGGAATAAAGAGATCTGTTTCATAATTTGATGATTTCCCGTTTAGAATGGCAACTATCCGCTCAAAGCCAGCGCCGGTATCCACATGCTTTTCAGGCAGTTCATGCAAATTTCCCTCACTATCACGATTATATTGGATAAACACCAAATTCCAGATTTCACGATATTCAGCCAGGGCATTCACCCCATCTGCTGATTGATTATCAGGATCGTCTCCGGTATAATAATGAATTTCTGTACAGGGGCCACAGGGACCAGTTTCACCCATTTCCCAGAAATTATCTTTATGACCAAATTTCAATATTCTATCAGGCTGGATATCGGTCTCTTCCTTCCACAGGTCTCCGGATTCATCATCATCTTGGAAAATGGTGACCCATAGTCGAGTTTTATCCAATTTCCAAACTTCAGTTAATAACTCCCACGCCCATGAAATGGCTTCCTTTTTATAATAATCACCAAAAGACCAATTTCCCAGCATTTCGAAAAAAGTATGGTGGTAATCATCCACCCCTACTTCTTCCAGGTCATTATGCTTGCCACTCACCCGAATACATTTCTGTGAATTGACTGCCCGTTTTGTCTCTGGCGATTGCAATCCCATAAAATAGGGCTTAAACTGGTTCATGCCCGCATTAGTGAAAAGTAAGGTAGGGTCTTCGTGAGGTACCACAGAAGAACTACGGACGAATTGATGCTCTTTCTTTTGAAAGAAGTCTAAAAACTGTTGGCGGATATCTGCAGAAGAAATTGGCAACTTAAAATATAAATTGAGTTTCGATTTGAATTGATTCCACAGGTATGAACTCACCATCATTTTCTAAATCTGAAATATAAGTAGTTCGAGCCTTGTACATCAACATCACACCGGAAGATACTTCAATCCCTAGATTATAGCCCCAAATTGTGCTGGCAGTTGGTGTAAAATCAAAGGGGTTGGGAACATTGCTTTGCTGATAAAATGCTTCAGCTTTTCCAACTTTTGGAATAAGAGAAGGGTTAATGGCAATAGTAGATAGAAATGTTTGGTTGGATTTACCCATTTCATATTCACCTAAAGTCTCATCCCATTTTTCACCCTGCATATTTTGATAACCTGAACTTAACGTAAAAAGATTCATCACAGACATTTCTGCCTGAGCATAGAAACCATTTAATTTACCAAAGAGATAAAGCTGGCTTTCACGAGTAGCAACACCTGAGTTAATTACAGATACTCTATTCACATCATAGGCTCTATCCCAATAATTAAATACAAATCGCCGAGACCCCATCCTATATTCTGCCAATAGATTAACTGGACCTAATTTGGCTTTAGCCCCAATGGGTACTAATCCCCAGCCAAGATCCACAGTTTTGCTATCATCTTCAGGATCCGCTATTTCTCCCTGAAGAAGTCCAAACTGGGAATATAGTGTGACTTTTTCATTCAGGGCATAGGCTACATCAAAAGCCATACCTGAAACAGGGTCATTTTCAGCCCCCTCTGGATCATAGTTATTATAACCATCGCTATTTAAATACCAAGTATCGAATCCTGCATAAATGCCACCTGTAATTTCACCATAAATATTACGCCAATAAAGAGAATCATCATGCTTTTCAGAATCATCAGGATAAAAATCATAATAATCAGGGTAATTATCTCCATCAGAATCGGGTAGTCCTGCCAACTGGTCCAAGTCGGTTACAA
>DTTG01000192.1 GCA_012964845.1 Fidelibacterota bacterium | reverse complement strand
GACTGATCTGTTTTCCTGAAAAATCCCGACATTCAACCTTGAAAATATCAATGGCAATGGAATCATCTGCCTGAACACGTTTTATAAAGCTTCGATTATTTTTAAATTTTTTTTCAAAGTCGCAGCTGCTTCCGGCGGGGAAAAAAATAAGTTTTAAATCATCGGATATTATTTTGTTTTCCTTAAACATTCCTTGAAGGACTTCATTTAAAGTGCCGTCTCCACTGAATACACCAATACGATTATAACCTGATGAAACAGCTTCAGTTACAAGCTCCGTAGCGTGGTTTTGGTATTCTGTTGTAACTGAGTGATAGGGAATATGATTATTTTTCAAGTCATTTTCAAAAACCTGCCAGCGTTTTTTGGCCTGACCATCACCAGCGGTGGGGTTTACAATGATGAATGTTTCAGGTTTCACAAATAAAAGAAGTAATTATTAATATTTCCGTTGGCTGATTTTGATATTTAAAGGGGTGATCTCTAATTATAAATTACTTTCTTTTATCCTAATGGATGTATAAAAAATACTAAGGAAATTTGAAGTCCGCCAACCGAGTTGGGGGCGCTTTAACATGGTTAAGGTAATCCAAAGGGGAATCTATTGATGAATTAACATGGTTAATTCACCCCCTAATGCAAAATTGTCATTTTACTATATAGAGGGAAGTTTGTAAATTATAGGTCATTATGGCAGGATTTAAATTACATTCATCTTATGAGCCAGCTGGAGATCAACCTCAAGCGATTGAAGAGTTGGTAACAGGAATTGAAAAGGATTTAAAACATCAGGTATTGCTGGGTATAACGGGATCAGGTAAAACGTTTACCATGGCCAATGTAATACAAGCCGTACAAAAGCCTACGCTCATTCTATCTCATAATAAAACCCTTGCGGCTCAATTATATGGCGAATTCAAGAGTTTATTCCCTGAAAATGCAGTGGAGTTTTTTATTTCCTATTATGACTATTATCAGCCCGAAGCGTATTTGCCAGTTACAGATACCTTTATTGAAAAAGATATGTCCATGAACGAAGAGATTGATCGGTTGCGGCTGAAAGCCACCACATCTCTTATTGGCAGGAAGGATGTCATTATAATTTGTTCTGTTAGTTGTATTTATGGAATTGGCTCTCCGGAAACCTACAAATCAATGTTGGTGCATGTGGATAAAACGTCACCCCTTGATCAAAAGCAATTTCTACATTCTCTGGTGAATATTCATTATGTTCGTAATGACTTGGTTTTAGAACCGGGTACCTTCAGGGTGAGGGGGGATGTGATTGAGGTATTTCCAGCTTATGATGAATGGGCTCTGCGCATTGAGCTTTTTGGTGATGATGTAGAAAAAATTTATACTTTTCATCCTCTCACCGGTGAGGTGCAAAACGATTATGATAATTTCTGGGTGTATCCCGCTAAACATTTTGTAACTACACGAGAAAATCTGAACAGAGCTATGGATGATATTCGGGTTGAATTGTCGGAGCGATTGAAGTATTTGCGAGAGGGAGCTCTTTTGCTTGAAGCCCAACGATTGGAGCAGCGCACATTATACGATTTGGAAATGATGACGGAGTTGGGATACTGTTCTGGCATTGAAAATTATTCCCGTCATTTAGAAGGCAGGAAGAAAGATGAGCGCCCCAGTACCTTAATTGATTTCTTTCCAGATGATTTTCTCATGTTTACCGATGAATCTCATGTTTCAGTTCCACAGATTAGGGCCATGTATAATGGAGATAAATCACGAAAAACCAGTTTGATTGACCATGGATTTAGACTACCTTCAGCCCTGGATAACCGCCCTATGAAATTTGAGGAATTTGAAAACTCAATAAATCAGGTTGTCTATGTTTCAGCAACGCCCGGAGAATATGAACTTCAGCAGACAAAAGGTGTGATTGTCCAACAGATAATCCGACCTACGGGTTTATTAGATCCTGAAATTATTGTGAAGAAAACCAAGGGGCAAATTGATGATTTGATTGGGGAGATTCGTGAAGTAATTAACCGGGATGAACGGGTATTGGTTACCACTCTCACCAAGCGCATGGCAGAAGATTTGACCGATTATCTCAAAGGTGTAAATATCAAGGCAGAATATATGCACAGTGATATCGATACCATCAAGCGGGTGCAAATTCTGCGGGGACTTAGAATGAAAGCTTTCGACGTGTTGGTTGGTATCAATCTACTCAGAGAAGGGTTAGATTTGCCGGAGGTATCTTTGGTAGCCGTTTTGGATGCAGATAAAGAAGGCTTTTTGCGTTCCAAGTCATCCCTCATGCAGGTATCCGGGAGGGCAGCTCGAAATATAAATGGTAAAGTGATTTTATACGGCGATAAAGTTACAGCATCCATGCAGCACCTCATTGACGAAACGGAGCGGCGGAAAAAGGTTCAAATTGAATACAACAAAACCCATAAGATTCAGCCTCGAACAATCTATAAATCAATGGAAGATATTAGACTCACGACTGCAGTTGCAGATAAAAGCTCTGATCAAAATCTTGAAGATGTGGTAAATATTGACGTTTCAACTTTAGATGGGATTGAAACAAAAACTTCACTGGATGATCTGAAAAGAAAAATGTTACGCTGTGCAAAGGACCTCCAATTTGAACAGGCAGCAATTTTGAGAGACAAAATTAGAATTATTGAAGAGGCAGTTTGAATGGGTATTCCAAAATTTTGATTAATGAAGGGCATTAAAAATGGTTGATAAAAATATATTACACATGCTGGCTGTGGTAATGATTTATGTATTATTTATCAGGAAAAATATTGCTAATAAATATTGGGGTATGCGTCTTGGGTTTATTTATGCAGGTACCGTTATTATTTCCGCTCTTATAATTCGCTTCAGCTAAAATGAAAAAATTACAAATTTAATAAAATAGATTAATGAAAAAGAAAGTATTGATTTTGGGTTCAGGTGGCAGGGAGCATGCCCTTGCTTGGGCTTTTGCCATGGATGATAATGTGAGCGAAGTCTATTGTGCCCCGGGAAATGGTGGTACAGCTGAAATTGCTGAGAATATAAAGGTTAATCTCGTAAATCTTCAGGAAGTGCTACGATTGGCTCAGGAAAAAAATATTGACCTTACAATTGTTGGGCCAGAAAATCCCTTGGCTAGTGGCATTGTAGATTTGTTTCGAAAGGAAGGCTTGCGCATTTTTGGTCCTGATAAGTATGGTGCCCAGTTGGAAAGCAGCAAGTTATTTGCACGAAATTTAATGGCAGAAAAAAATATATCTCAACCATCATTTTATTCATGTAATACAAGAGAAGAAGTGGAATCACTTAAAGGTATACTTGAACTGCCATTGGTGCTGAAAGCGGATGGCCTTGCTGCCGGCAAAGGGGTAATAGTCTGTGAAACAGATGATGAATTTGAACAGGCATTGAAAACCATTTTTGATGATGGGAAATTTGGAGATGCAGCTCGTAGAATATCTCTGGAAAGATGCCTGATAGGTGAGGAATTATCTGTGTTTGCAGTTTGTGATGGAGAGAATTTCAAAATCCTAAATACAGCCCAGGATCATAAACGGGCATTTGATGATGATAAAGGTCCAAATACCGGGGGAATGGGTGCCTATTCGCCCACACCGCTTTCCACTCCGAAGCTTATTGATAGGGTGGGGGTTGAAATTATTCAGCCCACTTTAGATGCCATGAAAGAAAGAGGCCATCCCTTTACTGGGTTTTTATATGTGGGGCTCATGATTGTAGATGGGGACCCCCATGTGATTGAATTCAATGTTCGTTTGGGAGACCCGGAAACCCAAGTGGTATTGCCCCTACTGAAGTCCAGCCTGTTTGAGCTGTTATGGAATGCAACTGAAGGGAAGTTGAAGAAGTCTAAGGTGGTGGTATCCACTGAAACTGCTGTGACGGTAGTATTGGCAGCAGACGGCTATCCGGGGAAATATAAAAAAGGGATGATAATTAAAGGATTAGAGTCGGTGAAAGACCGTCTTGTATTTCATGCCGGAACTCTGCAAAAGGACCATGATATCATCTCCAATGGGGGGAGAATTCTCAATGTTGTAGGATTTGGAAAAGATTTACAATCTGCAATCGACGATGCCTATGCTATTGTTGAATCAATCGAATTTTCCGGGAAGTATTATCGAAAAGATATTGGCAAACGAGGATTGCAATATTTAAAAAAGGGAGATACAAATGATTGACATCGATAAAATCCGCAGGTCGGCAGACATTATCGGTGAGTCTGTGGAAATACATGAAATGATGGCACTAATAGGTCAAGTAGCTAATACGGATATTTCAGTACTGATCACCGGGGAATCTGGCTCAGGAAAGGAGGTGGTTGCAAAGGCTATCCATAAAAATAGCCGGCGGAAATTTGAAAAAATGATTACCGTTAACTGCGCTGCTATCCCAGCAGGAATTATTGAATCTGAACTTTTTGGACATAAAAAAGGGTCGTTTACCGGTGCATCCGAAGCTCGAGCCGGATATTTTGAGGCGGCTCACAAGGGTACTATGTTCCTGGATGAGATCGGTGAATTACCCCTGGAAACCCAAGCCAAACTACTTCGTGTGATTGAGCAGGGTGAATTTATGAAAGTGGGTGACACCAATATCATGAAAACCGATGTGCGGATTATTACCGCCACAAATCGAATTCTCTCTGAAGAAGTAAAAAAGGGTAATTTTCGCCAAGACCTATATTTCAGATTGAAAACAATTAATATCCATGTCCCTCCTTTGAGAGAACATATTAATGATATGCATTTATTTATTGAAAGGTTTGGGCTGTTATTCACAGCAAAGAATGATATTCCCTTTAAAGGCTTTTCCTCCGAAGCTTTAACGGTTATGAAACGATATGCCTGGCCGGGAAATGTGAGAGAGCTAAAAAATGCTGTAGAAAGTCTTTTGGTGATGAACCGGGGAGAGCGTATAACGGATGTGATGGTCACCAAACAGTTGAAACTCGATACCTACCAGACAAACCCAAACTTACCCGTTTTTGTTGATGCGGACGCGGATAAGGTTGAACGGGAACTCATACTGAAACAGTTGTTATTTCTACGTCAGGATGTTAATGAAATTAAACAATTGATGGTGGGAGGCAGGGGAGTATCTGTGGATCAAGTACAGCCATCTAATCCAGCATTATTTCTGCCACCTGCCCCAACAACAGCCAGTACACCGGATACACTTGCCCATGTAGAAGATGGAACTCTGCATGCCATTCAGGATGATGTCATTGGTGAAATCACTATGAGTGAACTGGAACAGGAAATGATAGAGCGGGCTTTGGAAAAATTCCGGGGTAACCGGAGAAAAACAGCCCGTGCGCTTGATATTTCAGAGCGTACCCTCTATCGAAAAATTAATGATTACGGCATTCAGAAAAAATTTAAAGATTCATGATTCGACATTCAGCTAAATCTCTCATTTTCATTATGCTTTTTCAGGGATGTTTGTTCTATTCCATCCGGGGATCTTTGCCAGCCCATATAAATAGTATTTCATTAGCGCCGGTAGTCAATGAATCGGCTGAATTTGAGGCAGCGGAAATATTAAATGAAGAACTTAATGAGCTCATGCTAAATGAAAATGTGTTGGATATAGTGCTTCCTGAACAAGCAGATAGCAGGCTGGAGGTAGTTATATTATCGGTTACGGATAAACCCTACACGGTAACCCTTTCAGCAGATTTGGGAATGGAAGAAGTGGAAGAGTGGAAGTTAACCATTAAAACATCCATCACCTGGTATGACCTGAAGCGGGATGAAATTTTATTTGAAAAGAAAATGAGTAGCTGGGGATCCTATACTCCCGGTGTGGATATCAGCACAGATAACATTGATAATGATGGTGATAATTTGATAGATAGTGAAGACAGTGACGAAATTGGTTCTCCCCGGGAATCTGCCCTGAGCATTTCTGTCCGCCGTCTTACGGAAGATATTGTAAACGAAATAACCAATACATGGTAAATTGAGGAGTATATGACAGTAGCACGAATAAATAGAATTTCTGAGTTTGAAGGACAAATAGTTCAATTGAATGGATGGGTGTATAATTCTCGTCGGAGTGGTAAAATTGGATTTTTAATGTTCCGGGATGGTTTTGGCATCATCCAATGCATTGTAGCAAAAAATGATGTGGGCGAGGATCAATTTGAAGTATTCAAAAGCCTAACTCAGGAATCATCTCTTTCTGTGATTGGGGAGGTGGTGAAAAATGACCGAGCACCAGGTGGCTTTGAAATGGTCGTCTCAGAATTAACGGTGCATCAACTAAGCAGTGAATATCCTATTACCCCCAAAGAACATGGCACCGATTTTCTTATGAACCACCGCCATTTATGGTTGAGAAGCAAACGCCAATATTCTATTCTAAAAGTAAGGCATGAAATTATTAAGGCAGTGCGGGATTTCTTTGACTCCAATGATTTCACCTTATGCGATTCGCCCATATTTACTCCGAACGCAGCCGAAGGAACATCCACCCTCTTTGGTACTGATTATTTTGGTAATACAGCCTATTTGGCCCAAACAGGTCAGTTATACGGAGAAGCAGCAGCTATGGCAGTTGGTCGGCATTACAATTTTGGCCCTACCTTTCGAGCGGAAAAGAGTAAAACCCGGCGACATCTCACCGAGTTTTGGATGGTAGAACCGGAAATAGCCTACTGTAATATTGATGAAGATATGGATTGGGCAGAGCGCCT
>DTTG01000191.1 GCA_012964845.1 Fidelibacterota bacterium | reverse complement strand
ATTACAGATGTTTTATTTTTTCACTTGATAATAATGAAGACATATCTATGTCAGCAATAGAATTTCGTCCTGGGAATCGAGAAGCTGTTCACCATGCAATTATAACATATATTCCTGCTGGTGCTGCAGCTGAATTAGATAACCAAGACCCTAGCTATGGATATGAGTGTTATGGTGGTTTTGGTCTGAGTACTGTCACAGATTTAATAGGAGGCTATGCGCCAGGTCTATCAGTGGTTGAATATCCAGAAGGAATTGGCAGAACAATTCCAGCTAATTCAGATATTATTGTTCAGGTGCATTATGCTCCACTTATGAATGATGCAGAGGATCTTTCTTCTATAAATATGTTTTTTAAGGATGAAGCGATTGAAAGAGAAATTAATCAAGTGATTTTTGATTATTGGGAATTTTATTTGCTTCCTTATCAAGAAACCACAATAACTAGAACATTATATATAGATGAAACAGTTAGTATGGTTAATATTCTACCTCATTGCCATTTGCTTGGAAAATCTTGGGAAATCTATGCGACCACACCTTCTAGTGAAATTATACCTATCATCAGAATAAATCAGTGGGATTTTGATTGGCAGAGTTTTTATTATCCAGAGTATTTATTGAAAATACCAGCAGGTTCAACAATAACAGCTACCTGCATTTATGATAATACATCTAATAATCCAGATAATCCCAATGATCCACCCGCATTAGTATTTCCAGGACAGGGGACAACTGATGAAATGTTTTTCATTCCAATTGAATTCATACCATATCAAGAAGGGGATGAGAATATCTATCTAGGCAATGAGGATATGCTGCTGGGAGATGTAAATGGCGATGGCACTTTGAATGTTCTGGATGTAGTACAGCTGGTCAATATGATATTATCTGGAGGCGATATATCTCCTGCCAGTGATGTAAATGGCGACGGAGCATTAAATGTATTGGATATTGTTCAATTGGTAAATTTAATTCTTTCCTAATTTCTCCTCAATATTCTTCCCGAATATTTTCTTTTAAAGTTTAATGTTTATAAAAAAACACTTTTTAAATATTCTGCGATGGGGTCTTCGTTTACATGGTATAAGCCATTTTATTGAAGTGTTTTCTGCAATCGGTGAAGAAGCTTACATAACGGCAACTATAGCATTTATTTTTATTTGCATTGAAATATTAGCTAGCTTTTTTATACCCCATGAACATGTACATTTCAAGCCGCTAAAATCTGAAGTGCATGAATCCTGCGAGGACGAATAAGATTTATGTTCAATTATTTGATAAAATCAAATTGACGAGCTGTACCACATCTAAAACATTTACCATGTTATCATTATTGAGATCAGCACACTCAATATAATCCAATTCTCCTAAAGCAATATTGACTATAATTACAACATCAAGTACATTCAAAATGGTGTCATTATTCACATCCCCGCTTGTGCAAGATTCTGTTATGCAGTCACCTTGATTGATACATTCGGCAATTGAATGATTAATAACCGCATCAATTTCGGGAACAATTGTGGAAGAACTTTTATACACAACTTCCATTTTATGATTGATAATAGCAAAACCTCAAATACTGACCCTTTTGCATGGGAAAGGTAAAAATAATGAACCATAAGGATGGATCTGTAAAAGTAGTTTTAAC
>DTTG01000190.1:2548-6727 GCA_012964845.1 Fidelibacterota bacterium | reverse complement strand
CCCATGCCGGGCAAGTGTATGACCCTGTGGATTCAGACCAATTTCTCTATTATCGAGAAGCCACTGACGGTCAGATTCTAGAGGAAGGTATCACAGAGGCAGGAGCTATTTCCTCCTTCATTGCCGCTGGCACCTCTTACAGCAATCACAGCGTTAATATGATACCATTCTTCATTTATTACTCCATGTTTGGATTTCAGCGTATTGGTGATTTCATCTGGGCAGCAGCGGATATGCGTACCAAGGGTTTCCTTTTGGGAGCTACTGCTGGGCGCACTACCCTGGCTGGAGAAGGACTCCAGCATCAAGATGGGCATAGCCATCTCATGGCATCCGTCGTTCCCAATGTAAAGGCTTACGATCCGGCATTTGCTTATGAGATTGCAGTCATTATTCACGATGGACTTCAGCGCATGTATGTGGATCAGGAAGATGTATTTTACTACCTCACCCTGGAAAATGAGAATTATATCCAGCCACCCATTCTGGAAAATATAGATGAAGGTATCATCAAAGGGATGTACAAATTAAAGTCTGGAGATTCAGGTGAAAATCCACGTGTGCAATTACTGGCCAGCGGTTCCATGGTGAATGAAGTATTGGCTGCTTCGCAACTATTAAAAGAGGACTGGCAAATTGATACTGATGTATGGAGTGTAACCAGCTTCAGTGAACTCCATCGGGAAGCTGAAGATAAAAGCCGCTGGAATACCCTTCATCCGGATGCAGAAGATAAGCAGTCTTATTTAGGTTTCTGTATGAAAGCAGAAAACGGGCCAGTAATTGCTGTATCAGATTATGTAAAATTAGTGGCTGAGCAGATTGCCCCTTATATCAACTGCCCATTTGTGGCATTGGGGACTGACGGATTTGGACGCAGCGAAACCCGTGATGCACTGCGAAAGTTTTTTGAAGTAAACCGCTATTACATTGTCATGACTACTTTGGAATCCCTCAGCAACGAAGGCAAAGTGGAAAAATCCAAAGTGAAGGATGCCATCAGTAAATACAAATTAGATCCGGAAAAACCCAACCCTGTTACTGTTTAAATTGAAAAATAACCTTTTATAATGGCAGATATTTTACTTCCTGAGCTGGGTGAAGGAATCACCAGTGTAGAGATAAGTGAAGTCTTGGTAAAAAAGGGTGACACAGTAAAAGTGGACGATCCTATTATTGTTGTGGAAACGGAAAAAGCCTCCATGGAAATTCCCACAACAGAATCGGGAACCGTAGAAAATGTACAGGTAGAAAAAGGGAGTACTATTTCTCCAGGAGATGTTATAATCAGTATCACTGGATATGAGGATCAAGCTGAAGCTGTTGATGAGACTTCTCCCCATATAGCAGAATCTGCTGAGCCGAGGGACATAGTAAAAACTGAACCAACCACACCCTACATTACTGCTGCAACCCCTGATGTAAAACCGCCCCTACCCGCAACTTCAGAAATTGGGAAACCAGTACTAGCCAGTCCATCAGTCCGGCGCTTTGCCCGGGAGCTGGGCTGCGATTTAAAATTGGTGACTGGCAGCGGGCCAAAGGGACGCATCACACAGGAAGATGTACAGGAATATATAAAAGGTCGATTGGCTGGTGGAGCACCGGGAGGTTCAGCATTACCTATTATTGCGCCGGGGCAGGATCTGGATTTTTCTAAATGGGGTGAAGTTGACATTCAGCCTTTGAATAAAATTAAGAAAATTACCGGAAAGCGGTTGCAGCAAGCCTGGCAAGCCATCCCTCATGTGACCCAATTTGATAAGGCAGACATCACCAAATTGGATAAATTGCGCCTGCATTTAAAAAAAGTGAACAAAGATGAATCGGTCAAAGTGTCATTCTTGCCCTTTTTCATAAAAGCCGTTTCCATCCTATTAAAAGAAATGCCCCAGTTTAACAGCTCCCTTGATGGCAGCAATGAAAATATTGTCCTGAAAAAATATATCAATATTGGCGTAGCAGTTGATACCCCAAACGGATTAGTGGTTCCTGTGATAAAAGATGCCAATGAAAAATCCATTAAGGAGTTAGCTCGGGAACTTACCACCCTTAGCAGCAAAGCGAGGGATAAGAAATTATTGCCTGCGGATATGGAAGGCGGCTGTTTCACCATTTCCAGTTTAGGAGGAATTGGTGGCACCTATTTTACGCCCATTGTAAATCCACCGGAAGTAGCCATATTGGGTATATCCCGATCTACTTCTGAACCGGTGTTTATGGAAGGGAAATTACGCAAGCGCCTGATCCTGCCATTTGCACTGTCTTATGATCACCGCCTCATTGATGGCGCTGCGGCTGCTCGTTTCACTAGCAATTTTGGGCAGTTACTTTCAAATTTTGAAGAAATTACATAGAATTAAATGAGCGATAATTTACACGCTGAAGTAGTAGTGATTGGCGCTGGTCCTGGCGGATATGCTGCGGCTTTCCGGGCAGCTGATTTAGGTAAGCAAGTCATCCTTATTGATAAGGATGAAGCATTAGGCGGCGTTTGCCTGAACCGGGGCTGCATTCCTTCCAAAGCCCTCCTGCACCTTGCGAAAGTGATTGGAGATGCCAAAGCCTTAGAACACTCAGGGGTAACATTTGGCGATCCTGAACTTGATCTGGATAAAATCCGCAATTGGAAGGAATCAGTGGTGACTAAACTCAGTAATGGGATTACCCAATTAGCAAAAGCCCGGAATGTACAGGTAATTCAAGGATTAGCAACTTTTGACTCCCCTACCCAACTTTCAATTACCTCAGAAAATAGTCAACAGACCCTTACTTTTGAGAACTGTATCATAGGTACCGGCTCAGTGGCAGCAGGAATTCCTGGTTTTCCAACTGACCACCCACGCATTATCAATTCTACAGGCGCATTAAAATTACAGAATATTCCTAAAAGGCTTCTCGTTATTGGTGGGGGCTATATCGGACTTGAAATGGGTTCAGTCTATAATGCTCTGGGATCACAAGTAACAGTAGTGGAATTCATGCCCTTCCTCCTGCCTGGCGCTGATGAAGATTTGGTGAAGCCATTGGCTTCGAAACTGAAGAAATCCTTTGAGAACATTTACCTCTCCACAAAAGTTTCCAAAGTGGAACCAACTGACAATGAAGTTACTGTCCATTTTGAAGGAACAGATGGAAAGGAATTTTCTGAAACTTTTGATACCGTACTGGTCTCCGTGGGGCGCAAACCCAATACTTCAAATTTGGGACTGGAAAATGCGGGGATCAGTCTTACTGAGAGGGGATTTATCCCTGTGAATGAAAAACGGCAAACTGAGATTTCGAATATTTACGCTATTGGTGATATCACCGGCGACCCCATGCTCGCCCACAAAGCCACTCATGAGGGCAAGGTTGCCGCGGAAGTCATTGCAGAACTACCATCAGCCTTTGAACCTGCAGTTATACCCGCCGTTATTTTCACCGATCCAGAAATCGCCTGGGCAGGCCCCACAGAAATGGAATTAAAAGAGAAAAATATTCCCTACGAAAAAGGGGAATTCCCCTGGGCAGCCAGTGGAAAAGCTCTAGCTCTGCACAGGATTGAAGGAAAAACCAAATTATTGTTTGACCCTGAAACTAAAAAGATTATTTCGGCTGGAATTGTAGGCCCAAATGCGGGAGACCTTATTGGGGAAGCGGTGCTGGCAATTGAAATGGGCGCCGATGCTGAAGATATTGGACTTTCCATCCACCCTCATCCCACACTTACTGAAACGGTTGCCAATGCAGCTGAGATGTTCAGCGGGACCATTACAGATCTGTACATTCCAAAATAGTTTTTTTAGATAGGAGATTTTATGCCAAATAATGAAATTAGAGATATAGAGCAGAAAATACACACATTAATGGAAAGGCTGGCTAAACTTCAGCAATCGAATCGCGGGAATGAAGTAATTAATTACAGCTTTTCTACAATTGAAGGTGAGATCAATCTTTTGGATCTTTTTGGAGAAAAAGATAAATTATTGCTAATTCATAATATGGGACAGGGTTGTCGCTATTGTACACTTTGGGCAGATGGGTTTAATGGATTTCTTCCCCATTTAGAATCTACTATTTCAGTGGTATTGGTGTCAAAAGACGCACCCCAATTACAACGGAAGTTTGCCAATAGCCGGGGCTGGAGGTTTCGCTTAGCTTCTCATGGAGGAGGTGAGTATATTCAGGAGCAGTCCG
>DTTG01000190.1:0-2448 GCA_012964845.1 Fidelibacterota bacterium | reverse complement strand
TGGAGGTTTCGCTTAGCTTCTCATGGAGGAGGTGAGTATATTCAGGAGCAGTCCGTAATGAAGGATTCAAATAATATGCCCGGTGCTGTGGTCTATGAGCGGGATGGTGATAAAATCTACCGCAAGAATGACTGTGTATTTGGTCCCGGTGATATCTACTGCTCTATGTGGAGTTTGTTGGGGTTGGCAGGACTGAATGAAACCAGCTGGACGCCCCAGTTTTCCTATTGGCAACGCCCCAAAACGCTGGATGACGGTGGGAAGAATATTATAGAATGATTAAAACAATATTTTCACTCTTAATTCTTAAATCTAATTAACTCCCAACTGCTGTTTCACTACCTCAAAATCAGAGGTAGGTAGTTTACAGGAAAAATTCTGGCAGACATATACCCTGGGGCTGCCATCCGCATTGGGCTCATAAAATCCCACAAAGGGAATTGTATTTTTCAGGCTTTCTCCCCCACTCTTACCATACACAATTACCCGTTTGGGCATATAAATAGTTTGGATATCCTCCAGAATTTTCTGGGTGGCAGAATTATCCTCATCACCAAATACCAAAACCTCATGGGAAGGTCCGAATGCAAACTCAGCGGCCTGCATCATCATGGAATAGCCAGATGAACTCCTGTTCAAAAATCCAGAGAACGAATTCAGGATCTGGAAAGTGATATCTTCAAAATCCGGGCGGGATGTCATGCGTGCCAAGCGTATAAAATTGAATGCAGATACTGAATTTCCCGAAGGAATAGCACCGTCATATACCTCCTTGCTCCGGACCAGTAATTCTTCACCAGATGAAGCGGAAAAGAAAAATCCATGCGAATCAAAATCCCAGAATTGGTCAATCTGGTATTCGGAGAGGTCCATGGCGATTTCCAGATACTTTTCATTATAATTCATTTGGTAGAGTTCAATGAGCGCCCAAATAGTGAAGGCATAATCATCCAAAACACCGGTTAACCCGGAGTTACCATTGCGGTGGCGTTTCATGAGACTGCCATCTTTTTTCATCAAATTTTCCAGGAGAAAATCCATGGCTTTTATGGCAGCAATTGCATAGGTATCATTATTTAATACAGCGCCGGCTCTAGCCATGGCGGCTATCATGAGTCCATTCCAATCGGTGAGAATTTTATCATCCTTTTGGGGATGCACTCGCTCCTCTCTGACATTAAATAATTTAGTTCGAATTTTTTCTATTTTCTCAATAAGCTCTTTTTCAGTCTGGTTAAATTGGCGGGCAAGCTGAGAAATATTTTTTGTCAGATGGGGAATATTGGTTTTATGTCGATAGCCTTCATTCCAATTGCCTCCTTTCCTGATATTGAAAACCTTTTGGTAAAATTCAGAATCTTCCGCACCCAAAATTTCATCCAATTGATTTACTGACCATACATAGAATTTGCCTTCCTCCCCTTCACTGTCTGCATCTTCAGCAGAGTAAAATCCCCCTTCTGGAGCGGTCATATCCCGGAGTACATAGTTTAGTATTTCTTCAGCTACAGTGGAATAATAGGCATCACCCGTTGCCTGATAGGCATCTAAATAGGCTTGTACTAATATGGCTTGATCATAGAGCATTTTCTCGAAATGAGGTACCAGCCAGCGGGCATCCGTGGAATACCTATGGAAACCAAATCCAACCTGGTCGTACATACCACCATTGCGCATAGATTTCAGGGAATGTTCCGCCATGGCAAGGGCATGGGAGGTACCGGTTTGCTTCCAGTATTTTATGAGGAATGAATAATCATGGGCTTTAGGGAACTTTGGTGCAGATCCAAACCCCCCTTGTTTATCATCATAGCGACTTGAAAATGCACTAAATGCCTGGGGTGCTACATTTTGAGAAATTTCTCCAGCACTGGTTCGATTGATCTGATTTCTCTGAAGCCGTTTGGTTAGATTAGCTGCATCTGTAATTAGTGAATCACGTTTTGATTGCCACACATCTTTTACTTTGGGAATCAATTCCATCATACCAATACGCCTGCCTCGGGATGTTTTAGGGAAGTAGGTACCGGTGAAAAATGGCTGTTTATCCGGAGTCATTATGACCGTCATGGGCCAGCCACCTCGATTGTTCATCATTTGGGTCACTTCCATATAGACATTGTCAATATCCGGGCGTTCCTCCCTGTCTACCTTAATACAGACAAAAGCATCATTCATTAGCCCTGCTACCTCATCATTTTCAAAGGACTCATGCTCCATCACATGGCACCAATGGCAGGTGGTGTACCCAATAGAAAGGAAGATGGGCTTATCCAATTCTTTTGCCCGCTGAAAAGCTTCTTCTCCCCATGGGTACCAGTCCACAGGATTGGCAGCATGCTGCAGTAAATAAGGACTGCTTTCAAAAACCAATCGGTTCCAGAGTTCACCTCCATCCTTAGAAATGTTAATTAATTCTTCCTGGGGAGGTATAATGGGTCGTCCCTG
>DTTG01000189.1 GCA_012964845.1 Fidelibacterota bacterium | reverse complement strand
GTACGCTCTTCAATAATTTCTACCGGTGCCGGCAATTCACCCGCCCTGAGAACATTAGCCATATCTTTGGCTTCATTCACATCTGCAAATCCGGTTACCTGGGTTTGTCCGGAAGGTATTTTATCCCTGATTACCGGTGCCATAAATACCTTATCATCTAAAACGATGGCAACCTGACGGTTGATATTTGCACCTGTAAATCGACTCCATCTTTTGGTTCCCTCGGGACTCATAGATAAATTTACAACCCATTGTCCGGATACATCCGTTCCTGCAGTTCCCAATTTAGCTTGTGGTTCTTGGATCATTCCACCTGATATTTCAGGGTCTGATGACACATAATACAACTGCCGGAACTCAATAAAGTTACCCGTTTCATCCTGTGCGGTTTCAAATTGGTTGCTCCATAAGAATTTACCACCTCTGGGAATTTTTCTTCTCACCTCAGAATTTTCTAATATTTCTTTTACAATATGATATTCTTTGGCTAAAACTCCCACTCCTCTTGGTACTGCCCGAAGATATCCAGAAAATGGTTTTTCCTTTAATATTTCTACAGGTGTGGACATGTCAAAGGTGGGTTCAGACAATATATTTTCTTCAATAAAAATATCTTCTGCAGAACCACTTGTATCGGCTTCAGCAAGTTCTTCTTTTTCAATTGGAGAGTCAAGATCAATATTTAGCACAGATGAATCGCTGAGAAGATAAGTATCTATTTTATTCAGCGTCTGCTCCCATTGTTCATTAAGCACTAATGTAAACTCAAGAGAGGCTGTACGTTGAATGAGATTTCGTGCCCGGTCAGAATCCTGTACACCAGCTAATTCAACAATAATTCGGTTGGAGCCATATTTTTGGATGGTAGGTTCAGATACGCCAAATTCGTCAATTCGATTTCGGATAATCTCCAAGGCACTTGCTATGGCATTATCCCGTTGAATTTTAAGTTCCTGCACCACCGATTCGTTGTCACGGGTTGTGGCTAAATTATTGTAATTTCGAAATAGCCGGAGCTCCCTATTATTTGCTACGGTAAGAAATTCTACAAAGAAATCTGTCTGATTATTTATAGAACGATTATCAGCCTCTTGAATCGCATTTCTTAGTTCCTCTGTTTTTTTATTGGCAATTTTCTCAACTAGTTTAGGAATATCCGTTTCAAGCAATACATACATACCTCCCTGTAAATCTAGCCCTAGATTTATGGCTCCATCTTTTAATTCTTTCATTACTGTTACACCCAATTCAGATTTCTCAGATTCAGAAAGGGAATAGACCTTATATGTAGGCCAAATAAGGTAAGCAGATGCTACGAGTAGTGACGCAATTAGCGCCCAACGAAATCTAATATCTTTAAACAATTTTATATTTTATTTGATTAATTATCGGAGTGAATTCTGTTAATCATGGCTTCAGACACAGCGTGCAATTTACAGACTTCATTTTTTTAACTCAAAAGGTTGTTTTGAATAATATCGTTTTTTATTTGGGAAGGTATTTTGATATTCCCCTATAGCTTCCAATAAGAGCCAGCAATAGACCAAAAATGAAATTATAAGCAATTAAATTAGCTGGTTCAACCAAGGGAATTTTCACCAATGGTTCTAAGAGATAGGATTGCAGAGAGCGCAATAAATATAAAATTAATAGTGAAAATC
>DTTG01000188.1:2086-6774 GCA_012964845.1 Fidelibacterota bacterium | reverse complement strand
AGGTCTAAATACCAGTTGGGCACTTTGGTTTTTCGATTGGTTAATTTTTCCACTGCCCTATCAGAAAAAGATACGGGTGATAATCCCGGTGGGCAAGAAAGACATTTCTGGGTGCCACTGTAGAGGGCATCAATCTGCCACTCATCCATTTTTACTTCTATTCCACCCATGCTGGTAACACAATCAGCCAGATACAGGGCCCCATTATCTTTTACCAATTTTCCAATCTCAGCAACGGGATTACACACACCGGTTGAGGTTTCAGCATGTACCACTGCCACCAAATCATATTTCTTTTGAGCTAACTGTTCTCTTACGGAATCTAAAATAACTGGTGTTCCCCACTCAAATTTTAGGCTGTCAACTTCTGCACCCAAACGCTGTGCCACATCTTCCATACGTGTACCGAAAACCCCATTGATTAGTATCAACACTTGGTCACCCCGTTCTATCAAATTTACAAAACAGGTTTCCATTCCGGCAGACCCTGTACCTGAAATGGGAACCGTTAATTGGTTCTCAGTCTGAATCAATTTTCTAATATAGATTTTAATATCATCCATGAGAGCAATAAACTCTGGATCTAAATGCCCCAAAGTTGGTTTAGACAAGGCTTGGTAAACGGAATCTGAAACACATGACGGTCCCGGTCCCATTAGTAAAGGTTTAACAATTGAATTTAATTTATTCTGCATAATATTCTCATTTTAGTTCGGTTAATATTTCTTGTTTTATTTCATTCAGCCAGGAAACTTTTTTTCTACTTCGTGGCTTATTTTCACAATGGGTATTTTTCGGGCAACTATTACTGCGAGGACAGATTATTTGTGGATGGTTTTCCAGTCCATCAGCAACCCAGGATATATTTAATATTTTTGATACCAATTTAATGGGTTCCTGAATGGAATTGGGTATGGGCGAACTTTGATCTGCACTGAAATAAAAATCTCTGATTTCTTCGCAGAGACTACTGCTATCCACTCCCTGTGCATTGAGAGCTGGGATGAGATCAATCCCTGTGGAAACAACATGAGAGTTCTTTGCGGCATCTTTGATGCGCTGGGAAACACAGGAATATAAGCGCATATACTCACCGGATATTAATAGTGACAATTGATTCAGCGGTTTCTGCATCTGAGGTTTATCAAGAAGTCGAAATACAGCCCATTGCCGACAGGGATCAACCCCCATGCGCATATTTCCCCAGGGCATGGGAATTCCATTGCCGCGATACACCGCCCTTAGAAATCCCGGCTGGAAGGCATCAAAATAATGCCAATGTTTGTAGGGAGAAACACAGGTCATGCGCCGCATATAGACACCGGCAGTAATATCAATTTTCTCAAAGGCATTGATGTTATGGGCTTCCCGGGCTAAATAATGCCGGAAAGGCTGGCGAGGACATAAAAGGGCTCCGGCAAAAAAGCTGCACTCGAAATTTCGCCAGGCGTAGAGAATATCAGATTGGCTCACTTTATCATCGGTCTGACTATCAGGCTGAGGAGACCCTCCCAGCTCCCCCCCAGTGGCATGGCTGGAAACCAAGCCATCACCATTATGGAGGACTTTATGTCCGAGGTAAGCAGATAGATCATACTTCATCCTGCGCGGTTCATGTTCCAATTGGCGATTTAAGACAACCGTATTGGGCGGTTCAAAAAATGACCTGAAAAGTGTGCGGATTTCATGGCCTGAATCATTTTCAGTAACAAAAGGAGGACGATCAAAATATTTCACCTTTAATCCCACTTTTTTATACAAGTCTAAAATATCCCTGATGCTGAGAGGAAATCGCTTCAGCCCAATTTCTTCTGCAGATCGTTCAATATCTGGGAATTGGTTTTGATGTTTTTCCTGATAGGAGCGAATGAGCACATGGGCAAATTGCCTTCCGGTGGTACCGGTTTGAGATAATAATTCCGGAATTGAAGTCTGTAATAAATTATCAGAAAAAAGAAATTTGGGCTCCAACGAAAATATAGGCAGTCCTTCCATTTTATCATCATTTTTCACAACTTCATGAGATAGGTTGTCATCCAGAAACCAATTAATATCCTTCTGGAATATTTCCGCAAATAGTTTAAGTAATTCTTCAGATGGGACTCGCTTCCCTGTTTCAATGAGGGATAAATACGATACAGATGGAGCGGTATGAGCATCAATTTGAATACAGCGAACCGATAAATCTTCTAAGGTCAGTCCGCTTTGTTTGCGCAAACCCCGAATTTTACTTCCTAAAAAGTGTGCATTCCTGGTGAGAGTAGATTGAATTTTCATTATTTGTAAATTTTACACTGTCAAATTTCTACTGTAAAATTTAATTAGATTCAGATTAATGTTCATAGTATTTTTTCTATTATAAATTTTACATAAATATGAACAAATTGGGGAACTTATTATGGAGACAGCAGAAATAACAATGAACAATACCTTAGAAGTAAAAGGGCAGATATCTGAGGGGTTTGCAGAAATACTCACCGAGGATGCCCTGCAATTTGTTTCCAAACTCCACAAGCATTTTAATCCAACCAGATTACAATTATTAGAAAATCGAAAAAACAGACAAGCTGAGCTTGACCAGGGAGTAAAACCTGATTTCCTGGCTGATACCGAGTTTATCCGAAATGGGAATTGGGAAATAGCTCCGGTTCCTGCAGATCTCCAGGATCGCCGGGTGGAAATAACCGGACCAGTGGATCGAAAAATGATTATCAATGCATTAAACAGTGGTGTGAAAGTATTCATGGCAGATTTTGAGGACTCTAACTCTCCTACCTGGGATAATAATATTAATGGTCAAATTAATCTCAGGGATGCCATTAATGGAACCATATCGTTTACAAACACCAATGGAAAACATTATTCCCTTAATGAAAAAACAGCTACACTAATGGTGCGACCCCGTGGATGGCATTTAGTTGAGAAACATGTCTGTGTTGATGATGAACATATCTCAGCCAGTATCTTTGATTTTGGTCTGTATTTTTACCATAATGCAGCAAATCTAATGAAAAATGGTACGGGACCGTACTTTTATCTACCAAAGTTGGAGAGTCATTTAGAAGCCCGGCTCTGGAATGATATTTTCAATATGGCACAAGACGAACTTGGGATTCCCCAAGGTACCATTAAAGCTACCGTGCTCCTCGAAACTATTTTGGCAGCCTTTGAAATGGATGAAATTCTCTACGAACTCAGGGAACATTCTGCTGGTCTTAACTGCGGTCGCTGGGATTATATTTTCAGCTTCATCAAGAAATTCCGTAACCACGGAGACTGTGTTCTTCCTGACAGATCAGAAATTACCATGGATCGGCATTTCCTAAAGTCTTATGTCAATTTACTGGTGCAAACTTGCCATAAACGAGGTGCCCATGCCATGGGTGGGATGGCAGCGCAGATCCCCATAAAAAATGATGTGGATGCAAATGAAAAAGCTATGGCAAAAGTTAAAGAAGATAAAGAGCGGGAAGCTCATGCCGGACACGATGGAACCTGGGTAGCTCATCCGGGACTTTCTCCCATTGCCTTGGAAGCATTTAATAATATTATGCCGGAAGCGAATCAATTACAAAATCTCCGGGAGGATGTGAATGTTACCGCTGAGGACTTACTACAAGTTCCAAAGGGTGACATAACAGAGAAGGGTGTTCGGGCAAATATTCGTGTAGGAGTTCAATATGTGGAAGCATGGCTTCGGGGAAATGGATGTGTACCCTTGTATAACCTCATGGAAGATGCTGCCACTGCAGAAATTTCCAGAGCCCAACTTTGGCAATGGATCAAGCATGAAGCCAGCCTTAATAACGGAGAAAAAATTACAGCAGAAATTTTTGTCCTTTGGCTTGCCGAGGAGATGAATGTCATCAAGGCTGAGGTTGGAGTTAACCGCTTTGAAAATGGAAAATTTATTAAAGCATCCTCTTTGTTCAGTGAAATGATACAGAAAAATGACTTTGATGAATTTTTAACTATACCCGCATACAAACAATTATAAAAAAGGAAAAGAAAATGAATAGAAATGAACAGATAAAACAACTGGAAAAAGAATGGAATGAAAATCCCCGATGGGCTGATGTTGAACGCCCCTATACAGCAGAGGAAGTGGTAAATCTTCGCAGCTCCGTGAATGTTGAATATACCTTAGCCAAACTGGGCGCAGAAAAATTTTGGAATCACTTGCAAGGTGATGAACCAATTTGTGCATTGGGTGCTGTTACTGGCAATCAAGCTGTGCAGGAAGTACAAGCTGGACTAAAAGCAATTTACTGTTCAGGATGGCAAGTGGCTGGTGATAATAATTCAGCTGGCACCATGTACCCTGACCAGAGCCTCTATCCTGTGGACTCTGTACCAAAATTAGTGGAAAAAATCAATAATGCTCTCACCAGGACAGACGAAATTCATTGGCAGCAAGGCGATGACAGTATTGATTGGATTGTACCCATAATCGCTGATGCCGAAGCCGGATTTGGTGGCAACCTGAATGCTTTCGAACTCATGAAACACATGATTAAAGCTGGTGCATCTGTTGTGCATTATGAAGACCAATTATCCTCTGCCAAAAAATGCGGCCATTTAGGGGGGAAAGTGCTGGTTACTACTTCTGAAGCTGTCAATAAGCTGGTAGCCGCCAGACTTGCTGCAGATGTAATGGGAACTTCCACCTTAATAATTGCCCGAACAGA
>DTTG01000188.1:0-1986 GCA_012964845.1 Fidelibacterota bacterium | reverse complement strand
CAATTTATCACCCTTGCCGGTTGGCATAGTCTGAATATGGGAATGTTTGAGCTCAGTAAAGCCTATAAGGAAGATGGTATGTGGGCCTATTCTCAGCTACAACAAAGAGAGTTTGCCAATGAAAAATTTGGATTCCGGGCGGCTAAACATCAAGCCTTTGTAGGCACGGGATATTTTGATGCAATTCAAAATACAATTACTCAAGGCCGAGCTTCTACTACTGCTATGCAAGGCAGCACCGAAGAGGATCAGTTTTTAGCAGCATAAGTTCATAGTTGTTTCTCTCCAAAACCCCTGCTAAATTCTCATTCAGCAGGGGTTTTTATTTTTTGCCACTAAAATTATTTAATAGATTTCCCCTATGAGTAACCCTGATAATACTGTACATATTTTCACAGATGGTGCCTGCAAGGGCAATCCCGGCCCCGGTGGCTGGGGTGCTATTTTAAAATATGGCGATCATGTAAAAGAACTCAAGGGCTATTCTCCTGAGACCACCAATAACATTATGGAATTGACAGCAGTTATTGAAGCGTTAAAATCCCTTACCCGCCCCTGCAAAATAATTCTCACTACTGATTCTAATTATGTGAAAAATGGTATCACTGAATGGATACATAGCTGGAAAAAGAAAGGCTGGAAAACTGCCAACAAAAAACCAGTAAAAAACAAAGAATACTGGCAACAATTAGATGTGGAAGTCCAACGCCATACTATTGATTGGAAATGGGTGAAAGGACACAGCGGACACCCTGAGAATGAACGAGCTGATGAATTGGCGAATGAAGCGGTTGATGAGAATGGGATTAGAAAATAGAAAATTTTGAATAGGAAATAGTGATTTTTGATTTCGGAATGAGGAATTTTGTAGATGTAATACTACAACTTACTGCCTAACTTTGACTTAATTTATTTATTTCAAACCTCCTTTAAATATTCCAGGTTTTCCATGCTAAATTTTCTGGGATTAATAGAAAAATCATCAAAATAGTTCGTGCTGACTGTATTTCCTTCCATAAGCATGGTGAGCTGATCACGAGTAACAGGAAACCATTTAAATCTATCCAAAATTGATGCTGCTATTTTTATAACAGCCACTGGTGCAGGTATTTTCCAGGTACGCTTCCCGCTTGCAAGGGCAATTTGGTGAATAATCTCTTTCCATGTGAGCGCTTCAGGTCCTCCCAGATCAAAAATGTTTTTTTCACAAACTTTCAATTTAATGGATTTTACAAAGAATTCTGCTACATTTTTCACATGAATAGGTGACATAGAAAACGATCCTGCATTAAAGGGCAAAAGCCCATTATAAAATAAGGGCGCTGGAAATGGCAAGCTCAGCATATCATCCCGGATCTGGGTGCAAAACTCTGGTCTCCCCTCTCCACCAGGGTCACCAAATATGAGCGAAGGTCGAAAAATAGTCCAATTCAATCCTGATTCTTTCAGCGCCTCATCTGCCTGCCATTTGGTTCGCTGATATGCTGTCCCATCCGGCCTTACTCCATTGGCGCTCATAAGTATAAACCGCTTCACACCAATTTTCAGTGCTAGTTCCAGGCAGCGCTTAAGTCCATTAAGATGTAATTCTTTAAAAGTAACACCCTTTTTGGGGAACTCACGTATAATACCGATAGTGTAAATCACAGCCTCCGCTCCCTGCATAGTTTCTAGAATGGCATTTTTATTCTGGATATCTCCCTTCACTACCTCACAGGGTGAATTTATTTTTGATAAAGACCCGCTTTGTACCAACACTTTTGGGGTAAAACCCTCCCGCACAAGTTCTCTTGTAATATAACTTCCAACAAAACCGGTACCACCAAAAAGAGCAACTTTCATATTTGAATGCAATTTATTCCCATTCCTTTAATTTACAATTAATTAATTTGTTTAATTCAGGATAATTATTACCATGGATTTAGTTTTCAGAAGGGACAGTTATACGGCAACTCATTGGTGGGTGCTTTCGGAATCATAATCAAC
>DTTG01000187.1 GCA_012964845.1 Fidelibacterota bacterium | reverse complement strand
TATTTATGAAATTACGATGGGGAGGATCATCTGACCCTCCCCATATAGGTGTGTTATTTTATAAATGAAGCCAATACAAGAAGTGCAAGTAATCCTGCTAAACCACCACCCATAAATGCATTAACCAAGTCAACAAGCCCACTAATGGGGTTGCCCCAGCCACCAGGTAAGGTAAAGAGGATTCCAGCAAATACGGTAGCGACTATTAAGCCTTTAAGCAAGCTTACCAGTGCACCTGCTGCATCATTAATCATTGCTGCTGCGTTTTTCATTGTTTTTCTCCTTTTTGTTTTTGTTTGCTTCTCAAACTAAACTTACTGCAATTTGAGAATTTATTCCCTTTTTATAAGGTGTAGGGAACCACCCATTAGCCTTTCTGTTCAATAAACACCGAACGACATCTAATATCATTGTCATTCGCATATTTGAACTTATGAAACATTATTAATTCAAGTCAACACTTATTTAAAGTAATACTTTAACACCATATATTGAGGTATAAATAATTTTAACCACAATTTATAGTAAATGAACCCTTTAATCTAAAGCAATATAGATTTAGAAACATAGAAAAATATTAGTTTTGAACAATAAATTTTATGCTGACTTTCTATTATTCTAATAATCCTAAATTATCCTCCTATTTGTTTGAATATTTATCAACAGGTATCTATTACACTATGACCATACGTTTATTATTTCAAATTGGAATCAATTTTTCTGCCGAATATTAAATCATATTACCAATCGTTAAAATTTGTCTATCCCTTAATCAGGTATAATGCTGAAGCCTATCCTTCAATAGGAATTAGTACCAAATTTTATAGTGGATTAAATGATAAAAATCCCCCAGTGAAAATAATGACACCACCAAAACATAGAGATAGGGTGGCCATATTATTTCCGGGAGCTTCTCCAACTGCGGAAGATCATCCTAAAATGATAATGCTTGGGCAGGTATTGGCACAAAATGGGTTTAAGGTATATATACCAAGAATACCACCATTGAAAAAACTGGATATAACCATAATAAATGTCCAGTGGTTCACTTGTTTTTATCAGTGGATTATTAATACGGAAAAAGTAAACCCACAAAAGATTTTAATGGCTGGAATGAGTTATGGCGGTGGTTTAATGCTACGAATGCTTAAAGAGATAAATAATAAGGTTCCACTCCCTAAATCTGTTTTAACTTTTGGAACCTACTCCGATTCTCATTCGCTCTTTCACTATTTTCTTACGGGAAGTATATCAGCAAACGGAAAGCAATTCCAAATACCGCCTCATGAATGGGGGTTGGTAGTTATTTTTCAAAATTATTTAAACAATTTGCAGACAAATTGGGATTCCTCAGAGCTGCAGAAAGCAATCCAATTGAAAATTCAGGATGATGTGAATTGTGATATTCTGATCAATAAACTACCCGATTTTCAAAAGGAAATTTTTCATTCAATTATGAGTGGAACATCAACCCCGGAAGTTAAGAAATTAGCACAAACTATATTAAAAAATGAACAGGAGTCATTTAAACATCTATCTCCAAAATATTGGGCTAAAGATATCTCGGAAAAAGTGTTTATTATGCATGGTGCACATGATTCTATGGTTCCATTTACAGAATCTATTCAACTTGCAGATTATTTGCCAAATACTGAATTATGTATTTCATATTTATATGAACATAATGAATTTTCATCAAATGGTGGTTTCTTTTTCAAAATTAAGGAATTAATTAAGCTGCTTCAATTTTACGCAAAATTATTTTTTCATTATGAAAATTAAAACATTTTTAGGGGGATATGACAAAAATTTAAGTTATCTGGTTTGGTGTGAAACAACAGGATTAGCTGGAATTGTTGATGCAGCTGTAGATATTACTGAAATTCTTGAATTTATTAATTCAAAAAATCTTATACTGGAAAAATTGTTTATTACACATTCGCATTTTGATCATATTAGATATTTAGAAGATTTAACTCATCAGTTTCCCCAATTACAACTATGTGGTTATAATTTTCCTGAAGAAGAATTTGGAGACTATTTTCGAGGATTAACCCATCATGAAATAATCCCCCTTGGAACAGAAATGCTTACCATACTACACACACCTGGTCATTACCCTGATAGTATTTGCTTCTGGAATAAAAAGGATAACTGTGTTTTTACAGGAGACACAATGTTTGTAGGCAGAACAGGGCGGACAATTGGAGCCAAAAGCAATATTTCACATCTTTATACCAGTATTTATGATGAATTATTGAAATTACCCCCACAGACTATTATTTATTCAGGACACCATTATGGATTTAAAAAGATCATAACCTTGAAGGAAAATGTTAGATTATCATCCTTTTTCCAATGTAATTCAGAGAGTGAGTTTATCCAAGTTATGAAACAATATGAAAAAAACCGTTGATTTAGATGAAACACCAATAACTCCAGTAATTCATCCAAAGTAGTAAAATCCCCAATATTCAATTTATTAGTAATAATTTGCAATAATACCTGTTAATCGAACAGAAAATAGGAGTTAAATGGGGAAAAACCCCCAAAAAAACACCCCAAAAAGTAAAAATTTACCATAATTTCAAAATAATGCTTGATATTATAGAGGAGAATGCCATATTTTTAGCTGTCGATTGTAAGAAAAACAAACAACTAATTGAATAAGGAGAGTTAACTATGGCAGAAAAAGTCAAAACAACTGGTGTAACTAAAGAGTCTGGATTTCTATACTATTTAGATAAAAATGGTAATGTATCTAGAACTAAAATGGCACGTGGCGCCAATAAAGGTGGCAACGCTGAAGTTGTTGCAAATGCTGGTGTAAACCGTGAATCTGGCTGGCTTTATTTTATTGATAAGGACGGCGATGTTTCGCGTGCAAAAATGGCGAGAGGCCGTAAGTAACATACAGTTAATACCTATTAAAAGCCCCGATCATTAATTTGGTTGGGGCTTTTAGTTTCTGTAAAATTCCCTTCCTTTAATGAACCACCCTTCCTTTATTTGCCTATTCCTTTTTTATTCAATTTCTTTTGCATCCCAAATTGTAGATGTAAATATTATAGGAAATAAGCACAGTCGTAATGAAATTATTCTCAGAGAGATTCATCATCCGATCTCTGGTGAATATGACTCAACTTTTGCCAAGGATGATAGAAACCGGATTTATAATTTAGGTTTATTTTCCACAGTTGATATTAGACAAGTTGATTCCTCATATACTATCACCGTAGTTGAGACTTTTCGTTTTTTTCCGATACCCATTGCAGATTATAACGAAGCAAAAGGATGGTCCTACGGTGGAGGAATTGCATTTCTAAATTTTAACGGTTT
The DNA here is from genome assembly GCA_012964845.1 of Fidelibacterota bacterium. Classification (GTDB taxonomy): domain Bacteria; phylum Fidelibacterota; class Marinisomatia; order SCGC-AAA003-L08; family D37C17; genus D37C17. The sequence goes on along the minus strand of DTTG01000187.1, from coordinate 3,478 downwards.
GAACCAAAAACTTATTTTGGGTGGAATTGGAGGAGAGGAGACCACCTATTTTCTTAATTTTAATGATCCATGGGTAACCGGAGATCATGTTTCTTTATTGGGTAATGTTTACCAGTTTAATACAAAAAATCCTGTGTACTCATATCATTATAAGGAAAAGGGGATTAATATTGGAACGGGATTTTATAAAAATAAAGTCCACAAATTTAATTTTCTATTAGGCTTAGAGGCTGCATCAATCGATACCGCCGGGATTGATTATTCAGGTATGAATTATAATCCCAACGATATACTTACTGACTATCAATATATTCGAGGTGAATTTGGCTATATATTTGACCGGAGAGATATATATCTAGACCCAACATCCGGGGGGAAATTCAGTTTTTACTTTAAACCAAAAATCTCTATGGGTAAACCAGAAAATTACTATCGTTTTCAATTGGGATACTCAAAATATTTTCAACTATCTGATAATTATTTCAACCCTGTTTTATCTGCTAAATCAAAAATTTATCTACAATATTCGAGAGCACTTCCAATTTTTGAATATTTATACTTAGGTGGAGAAGATTTTGTAAGGGGCTATTCACCTTTACCCGAAAAGAATGATATTGAAGTATCCCATTTGATTGAAGGATTTAATATAATCTATCAGTCCTTTCAATTGCAGCATACGCTTTTTGAAAAGAAGGATTTTAGCGGAGTAGAACTGGGTATCGATATGGTGTACTTTTCGGATTTTGGAATGAGCGCCAATGATATTGCCTCATTTAAACTACAGAATATGCTAATTGGGTTTGGATTTGGATTCCGGTTTTTTGCGTCAGGTGCAGGGGTAATTGGGATAGACTTTGGCTTTAATCCATACAACCAGCAGTTTCTTCACCTTTCTGACAGTAATTAATTTTTCTTCCGAAATATCATAGCCTTCTCAAAACGGTTTTCCGTCCCATCAAGCATTCTTTTGATATTACTCCTATGGGTATAAATAATAAAAAAGCTTAAAAAAATGGTAAAAGGTAAAAAATAGGGATTGTTTATAGCATCCTTAAAATAATGTGCGAAATAAATAACGGAAACACTTCCAATCATTGTTCCTAATCCTACATAGCCTGTAAGTAACAGGATAACCAGCCATAAAAGTATGGCTAGGGAGATAGAGGGCCATGAAATAGCAAAAATCATCCCGATTGCAGCGCCGCCGCCTTTCCCGCCTCGAAATCCATGGTAGAGTGGATACACATGCCCCAGCACAGCAGCAACCCCGCATAATATGATGAGTAGATTGGGATCAACTGTTGAGCTGGAAAAAATGGGAAGATTCATTGCAGAAATAAATTTTGCAGAAATGAATCCTTTTAGAATATCAATGCCTAGAACTCCAGCTGCAAAAGATGCCCCCTGAGTTCGAAAAGCATTTGTCCCTCCAGCATTGCCACTGCCCATATTTCGAATGTCCACTCCTTTTAATTTTCCCAGGAGAATACTTCCAGAAGTTGATCCAATCAAATAGCTTAACACTAATTTTATAAGGATTTCCATAGTAGAATTAACTCAGGGGTTGGATAGCTGTTACCAAACTGCCAGGACCTGCATGAACACCCAATGCACATCCCATATCAATTAAGTATATATTTTTGATTTTATCATTTTCTCGTTGAAGTAAATCAAACAATTTCTTACCATCATTCAGTGTATTGCTATGACCTACAATCACCGTATAATTTGTTTCCTTATCCATTTTAGCTAATACGAATTTACAGAGTTTTTGGGGAAGATTTTCCGTCCCCAATAAAATTCCCGCAGCACCTAGGGTACCATTATCTTTTGTTGATAATACAGGGCGAATATTGAGAAAATCTGCAACCGATTTAACCCATGCTGGTAATCTGCCGCCCCTTACTACATACTTCAAATCTTTTATTGCTAAAAATACCTTTGTTGAGGAAATAATACCTGGTAATAAAGCGTTGATTTCCTCCAGACTTTTACCTTCGTTTGACAGGGATGCTGCTTTCATGACAATCAATCCCAACCCTCCAGAAGCGGATAACCCATCAATTACGGTAATATTTTCTTTATCAACCCGTTTGGCGGCATTTAATGCAGATTGATAGGTGCCACTCAGTTCGTGGGGAATGTGGATGGAAATTATGGAATCATAATGTGATTTAAGAAATTGGTACTGCCGTCTAAAATCGCCGGGTGTGGGCTGTGAAGTTTGAGGGTGGTTCGGATTTGTTTCAAGCTCTTGAAAGAATTCTTCAGGCGTTTGGGAAACTTTATCTATATATCCCACATTTCCAAAGTTATACCTCACGGGAACAACAAAAATGTTGAGGTCAATATCATCAGGAATATCTGCGCCTGAATCGGTTACAATGGCAACTCCATTGGTCTTGTGACTTTGCGCTGCTTCCTGCTGCTGCCACATATCATCTGCTTTTTCTCCTGTAACAGTACCAAAATCAGTGCAAATTTTAAATACCTCTGAGGGATCATTTACATGAATATGGACTTTCGCTTTTTTCTTACTTCCAGCAATTACCAGACTATTTCCATTTGTGAGCAGAGATTCCCGCAAATCTTTATGAATTATTTTGTCTCCTTTTATTATACATTCGGTACAATACCTGAATTCTGAATTTTCAAAATCAGTTCCATTATTATCCATATCAACATTTATCTGCTTACTTGCCAGGTCTGTTTTAAATCCTTTTAAGTCACCATTTTTAATAAAACTGAAAATCCCGTGAAGAAAATCAACAAAGCCCTGAGCCCCTGCGTCTACTACCCCGGCTTTTTTTAATACTGCCAAAAGATTGGGAGTGTTTTCCAGGGATTTTTCCGCTTCGTTGATTCCCATTTCAATCAGCTGTTCAAAATCATGATTATTGGTTTGGATCAATTCAATAAGGCGGTTGGAAAAATCAGTAAGCACTGTCAGAATAGTACCTTCCTGAGGTTCTGCTAATGCTTCCCGGGCATACTCTGCCCCGAATTTTACGGCTTTGGCAAAAGATTCGGGAGTCATTTTTTCTACTCCGGCAGCACCATCACTGAGTCCTTGAAAAAATTGAGCTAATATTACACCGGAATTTCCCCTGGCACCATCTAAAGCCGCATCAGCAATGAGAGCCAACATATCATCCACTCGGGCATGTACTTTCTTTGAAGTTGAATCCAGAATGGAATTCAATGTAAAGGCCATATTGGTACCCGTATCTCCATCGGGAACCGGGAATACATTGATTTTGTTCAGGTAATCCTGTCTCGAAAGTACATTGTTTGCCCCGGCAACCAAAGCCCGATGCAAACGAGCGCCATCTAAATAAGTAATTTTATTCATTTTTTAATCTATCCGTTGAATTACGGTATTTTAAGGTTACAAACAATCTAAGGTATAAAAAAAGTGTTTAGGAGACTGGGTGTTGGGTTCTGGGGACTGGGGTGTAAAATCAATACATAGGTAACA
>DTTG01000186.1 GCA_012964845.1 Fidelibacterota bacterium | reverse complement strand
GCTCATGTGCCAGGCCATCTGCCCTTGAATATAACTGAATTGGACCCTGATATTTATACTGGTGCCTGTCATAAATGGATGTGTGCCCCAAAGGGATCCTCCTTTTTATATGTAAAGAAAAGTTTGCAAAATGAAATAATGCCGCCGGTGATTAGCTGGGGATGGGAGGGGGAACTTTCCAAAACATCGCTGTTTCTGAATAGACATGAATGGCAGGGTACTCGAGATATGACCCCATTTTTAGTTGTTCCTGAAGCCATTAAATTCCTGAATGATAATAATTGGCAGGAAAGGAGCAAGTTAAATAGAAACTTGGTAATTTCAACGCGAAACCGGTTTCTTGACTTGTTGAATGGTGAACCAATTTGTCCTGATGATTGGCTGGGGCAAATGGCTACCATTGAGCTACCAATTGATGATCCCCTAGAATTTAAACGATCCTTAATGGCAAATTACAAAATCCAGATTCCGGTTTTTTCATGGGAGAATAGCACCGCTCTTCGCTACTCTGTGCATTTTTATAATACTGAAGAAGACCTGAACAGGTTGGTTGTAGCTGTGAAAGAGTTACTGCATTGAATTTACGGATATTTCTCTTACTTGTTACGGCCATGCTAGCTGTAAGTACATCCCCCATCATTGCCCGTTATTTGGAAAATGTGCCTGCTGTGGCAATCTCGTTTTGGAGGATGGCATTTGGCGCCCTCATTCTATGGATAATAAGTTTTTTTAGAAAACAGCTTCCACTAACAGCAATTAACAGAAATAAAACACTGTTGGGAGGTTTTTTATTAGGGATCCACTTTGCATTATTTTTTGGATCACTCAAACTCACAACTATTGCCAATGCAACCTTCCTGGGCACCCTGGCTCCCATTTTCACCTTTTTTATTGAAAAGTATTTTTTCAAGCGCAAGCACAATCCTACAATGGTCTTGGGATTATCCGTGGCTATTTTGGGAGCTTTCATAATTGTAGCAAACCAATTTGATTTTTCCAGTGATTATACCCTGGGGAATCTTTTAGCGGTATCCTGTTCTCTATTTCTGGGAATGGCATTTATCATTTCAGAAAACGTACGGAAGTCAGTTGCTAACATCAGTTATTCCCGTACCTTGTTTTCATCTGCCGCCATTACTTTATTAGGTATATCCCTTTTAACGGCAACTCCCATTACCGGTTTCTCGCCTTATGAATTTGGCGGATTATTTCTATTAGGACTTATTCCAACTATTTTCGGTCATGGATTTATGAATTATGCCGTAGGCTTTGTTTCGCCCACCATTGTTGCATCTGCTCCCATGGGAGAACCCATTTTAGCCACAATTTGGGCATATTTTCTATTCAATGAAGTTATTGGGACTCCAATCTTAATTGGCGGCGGATTTACTCTTTTGGGTTTGATAATTCTCACCCGAAAAAAATAAATCATAAAAATTATTTAAGAAAGTGATCTACATCAAAAATTAGGTAATGGGGAATGCAATAGATTTGAATCGTAAGTTATAGAACATTTCTGTTCACCCGCGACTTACTCCTCAGAATTCCTGCAATTGGCTTTGATAAACGGTAAGGCTCCCCTGAAAAGGGGAGCCTTTTTTTATATAAAAAAAACCCGTTTTAACGGGTTTTTTTCTCCTCCTCGGAAAAACAGTAATAAGGTAAAACTTTCCCTC
>DTTG01000185.1 GCA_012964845.1 Fidelibacterota bacterium | reverse complement strand
CAAACCGTGCTTTCTTCAATTCTGATTTTGCGCTGCCGATATTCCCCTGATTTCGATTAAAGATAGGAAGTGGTATTGACAAGCCGAATTGATAGGTATTTCCTGGAAGATCACTTTGCTTAACTCCACCGCCAAGTTCAATATCTGGTACACCATTGGCTTTCTCCAATTTGATATTTGCCTGTTGAATTTCCACCACCAATTTTGAAAGACGAATTGTTGGAGCCGTATCCAAAAACTTTAAGGTTGGGATGGAGGGAATCTCGGTCAAGTTTCCCTCAACTTCAGTAAAAGAGGAATGCTCCTCGCCCCAAAATGACGCGAGTAAGCGCCAGGCGGATTTCAGAGAAGTTTCAATATCTCTTAATGTGAGTTTTTCCTGATATAATTGAATCCGTGCTCTGGATTTCTCAGCGGGAGATAGTTTTCCTGCCTCCACCTTTCGGCTTACAGCATTCAGTAAGTCCTTGGACACCAAGACTCTGTCATTTTGAAATATGTGTAGTTTCTGGAGATGGAGAATACCCATAAAGATAGCATATGCCTCCTCCAGTTTTTCTTGTTTTAGAATGTCATATTCCAAACGCGCCTGTTTTAATTGAAGATTCCTCAGTACGATTTCCTGTTTTCTTTTTCCACCCAAAGGAATAGACTGAGATAACATTGCGGATATTTCCGGGTCAAAACCAATGCCAGACTCAAATTCGAATTCAGGATTAGAGTATTTACGGCTTTGTTCCAGCTTCCCGGATTGAGCCTCAATGAGTTGTAACCCTGCAGCTAAATGGGGATTCCCATCAACAACCAGCCGCTCAAGCGTCTCAATATCTAACGTCTGGCAAAATACCAGTGATGTAAATACGGTACAGAGTATGTACCTATAAATTGAATGCATTACTTCCCTTTCTAAAATATGTGGACAAATATATCGGTATAACTACCAATAGTCAACCTTCAGAAAGAGTGTTTATATGAGTAAAATGGTGTGTTTAAGTAGGGGTGGAAGTGGAAGTTGTTCTTGATTTTCAAAAACTGGAATATCAGAAGTTGCAATTGGAGCATGGTCTTTAATTCCGCAAACATAAGAATAATCATTATGAATAATTTTAATATCTGAGTGATGATTAATAAAAGTGAGATCAGGATTATAATTCCAGAGATGAATATCAAAACAATTATCACATTCGTCTTGATGTTCGTCAGTCTTGGGCGTTGGGATTTTACAAGAAATATCACAGACCGCTTCGATATTAATATGACCATCCGTTTCAAAACATATAACAGGCGATTCTACGCCATTCTGAGTTAATATTGCCAAACAGAAGAAAATTGCTATAATCTGATTAATCTTCTTTCTTTTCATTATTGTAATTTATAGTATTTATAAGAAATATGAATTAATTTATTTGAGCAGCTGCACCTTTTTCACCTGCACCTGATTACCGCTCCGGGCTTTAATAAAATAAATACCGGTAGGATAGATAGCAGCATTCCAGGTGAAACCTGATTTCCCTCTAGGCATTAACCCGTCAAATAAAACGGTTAGTTCCCGCCCTTTAACATCAAATACCCCAATATTCACTACACTGGTTTTCTGCTGAATAAAATTGATATTCACTGCCGGGTTAAATGGATTTGGATATGGTTCAGATAGGTGGAATTCTTCGGGATTGGGATTAA
>DTTG01000184.1 GCA_012964845.1 Fidelibacterota bacterium | reverse complement strand
AATCCGGTTAACCTGTATGAATTTTTTGGTGGATTGGGACAGATGGAAGATAATTTATTGTCGCCCTCTGATTACTTCCCCAAATTGGATGAATTGGTGGGACGCCTCAAGCAGAAAGCGGATGGTATATTCCCCAATGCAGGATTGCAAAATGTCATATTGGATGCTGATCTGGCTGGCATCCTGGCACATGAAGCCATTGGCCATACTACTGAAGCTGACCTGGTGCTTGGCGGTTCGGTTGCAGGTGATTTAATGGGGCAGGAAGTTGTGAGTCCATTAATTACCCTCATTGATTATGCCAATACGTATGCTGGTAAAACCTGCCCGGTACCCGTCTATGTGGATGATGAAGGAACACCTTCAAAAGATACTGTGATTATAAAAGATGGGGTGTTGAAAAGTTTTATGCACAATAAGGAAAGTGCCCAGCATTTCGAAACCCAGCCGGATGGTAATGCACGAGCCTATGCATTTTCGGATGAGCCCCTTATCCGCATGCGCAACACCGCTTTTGTACCCGGGACAAGCTCATTGGATGAAATGATCTCCTCTATTGATGATGGGTATTATCTCACAAAAAGCAGCAATGGACAGGCAGATTCCACCAGCGAATTCATGTTTGGCATTGCCATGGGATACGAAATTAAAAATGGGAAAATTGGCAGAGCCATTAAAGAAACTACCATTTCCGGAATCGCCTTTGACGTGTTGAAAACTGTGGATATGATATCTGAAGAAATGTCCTGGTCTGCTGGTGGTATGTGTGGAAAGAAACAATGGATCCCCGTTGGAATGGGCGGTCCCGCAATAAAATGCAAAGTAAATATTGGAGGCAGATAAATGAACCAGTCGGACATTGCAAATTATTGTATTGAACAGCTTAAGAAAGCCGGGGCAGATAAATCACAATGTGCTGTTTCTTTTTCTGAGCAAAAAGAGCTGAATGTGGAAACCGGAGAGATGTCGCTGTTTCGTACCACCTTTGATACAAATATTGGTCTCTCCGTAATTGTGGATCAGAAAAGTGGAAGTGTTGCCATCAATAAAACGGATACGGAATCTATAGATGATGCTGTGAAAAAAGTGATGGATATGGCGAAATCATCCCAACCTGATGATGCCAATGATATTTCTCCATCTCAGCCCCAACAATCCTTTTCGAAAGGAGATGAAGAGCCCAATATGGATAAAATGTATCAGCGCCTGGATGAATTTATGGACTATGTTAAAACCACTCATCCCACCATCAATATGGAAGCTGCAATTGTTGATTTTTCACAATCAACATCCGTTTTCAGAAATTCAAATGGCGTTGAGTTCACTTCGCGGGAAGGTATGTATGGATTCTCCAATATGTTTACAGCAAAAGATGGGAAAGATACATCCTCCTTTAATGGAATGGGCATTTCTGCCTTAAACCTGGACACACCATTTATTGAATCAGGGTCGGCAAAACGATTATTAAGGCAGTCCACAGAACAAGTACGCACAAAACCTGTACCTGAAAAATTCACGGGAGAAATTGTAGTAACTCCTGATTGCCTGGGTGATTTTCTTGGATTCATTACCGGGGATATTAGTGATGGTAAAATCATTTCAAAGACATCCATTTATAAAAAAAAACTGAACCAGCAGATAACGGACCCCCGGTTTACTCTGCATGCAAGGCCTGTATCCGATGAGATAACCGATGGATATTTTATTACGGATGATGGTTATGTGGCAGAAAATAGCACCATCATTGATAAAGGAGTATTGAAAACTCATCTCTTAAGTTTATACGGCGCCAATAAAACCGGTGGACAAAGAGCTGTAAATGGCGGTGGTGCTTTTGTAGTTGATGCCGGAGAAAAAACCAAAGATGAAATCATTAAAACTATTAAAAAGGGTATTTTATTGGAGCGGTTCTCAGGTGGACGCCCTTCTGCTGATGGTGAATTTTCTGGTGTAGCAAAAAATAGCTACTATATTGAAAATGGAGAAATCCAATATCCCATAAGTGAAACCATGATTTCGGGCAATATTCAGGAAATGTTTAACAATATTGGTGAAATCTCCAGTGACCGCATAGATTTTGGCTACTGTATATTTCCATGGATTTCTTTTAAAGGTGTGACGGTTTCATAGGTTCGCGGAATTCGGAATGGGAAATTGCGAATTCGGAATCAAACAAAAACGTAATGCGTAATGCAGACTCACCTATTTTTACGTTTTACAAAATTAATTCAGCAGGGACTTGATAATTAATTATACAATTATGCAATCAGAATGAAAGATTGTATGAAAATTGCCTTTAAAAACAATAACCTTTTCTTTGGACCATAAGACGGATAAAATACTTTCATGTTTTTATTGTTACACCTAATTCAATCATTTCATCCAAAGATTGATTCTCCCTAAATTTCTTGTCTATGAAATTCAATAAATATTTATTTTTAATACTTTTGGGCGCAGTTATGCTTTGGGGCTTTAAGTCAGATGCTGCCAAAGATCAATTTCAGAAAATGAAAACCCTCACACAGATTATTCGCCTGGTAAGTGAAAATTATGTGGAAGAGGTGGACATGAATGAAATTCTGGAGGGCGCCATTATTGGCATGCTGGATAAATTGGATCCCCATTCCAGTTATATTTCGTCAGAACAATTTGAGCTTATTAATGAACAATTTGATGGTGCCTTTGAAGGTATTGGCATTGAATTCAATATTTTAGAAGGATATATTACCATCATTTCGCCCATCCCCGGAACCCCCTCAGACCGGGCAGGTCTCCAAACAGGTGATAAAATTGTACGCATTAATGATGAATCGGCCTACAAAATTACCCAGAAAGATGTGTTGGAAAAACTACGAGGACCAAAAGGGACACCCGTTGATGTCACCATTTCCCGCCCGGGATTTGATGAAGATTTTGAGGTAACACTTGTCCGGGATAAAATACCCATTGTGAGCGTAATGGCATCGTTCATGATTGATGATGAAACAGGCTATATTAAGGTGAGCAGATTTTCCAGAAACACCGCCAAAGAAATAGATGAATCACTTTCCAAGCTGGAAAGCTTGGGTATGCAGCAGCTATTACTGGATCTCAGAAACAATGGCGGTGGAATGATGGATCAGGCAATCAGCATTGTGGATATGTTTGTCTCCTCCAGAGATACTATTTTATTTACAAAAGGTAAAATCCCCGGTTCAAGCGAAGTTTATCGTGCACGCAAAAGTAATCGCGACAAAGACTACCCGGTAGTGGTTCTCATAAACAGGGGGTCTGCCAGTGCTAGTGAAATTGTATCCGGTGCATTTCAAGATTTAGATAGAGGACTTGTAGTAGGTGAAACCAGTTTTGGCAAGGGATTGGTACAACGCCAATATCCTCTTCGGGATGGCTCAGCAGCACGCATTACGATAGCCCGATATTACACACCATCCGGGAGGCTCATCCAACGACCATACGAAGACATTGGAGATTACTACACCGATTTAGGGAGAGACAATCGAGAAGCCACAGATTCCACTTTAGCCCAGAAACCTGTCTTTACTACGAAGAATGGTAGATCTGTTTATGGCGGTGGCGGTATCACTCCAGACGTATTTTCTGAATTAGATGTAAATTTCAATAAAAGCACTCGGGAAATTCTGTCTCACCCCGACCGCCTTACCTTTAAGTTTGCAGGAGAATTAAAAAGTGAAATTCAGGAGCAATTTGAAAACTATGATGATTTTACCACATCCTATGATTTGAATGGTAAACGAATGGAAAATTTCTTTCATTGGCTGGAAAATCAGGAGATAGAATTTGAATCCGAAGAACTGGAAGAAAATTGGGGATATATCCAAAACAGGATACTCGCAAATGTGGCAAGCAGCATTTGGGGAAAAGAATATTTATACAAAAAATTGCTGGATACGGATAAGCAGGCTCAGGATGCTCTTTTGCATTTCCATGAAGCCAGGGAATTGATAGGGGCATTATCCCCCTCTGTACCTGTTTCAGAATAAATGCGAAAATTTTCTTTACCAAAAGGAATAATAATCCTAATTTTGCAGACTAATTTCTACATTAAAAATTCAATTAATTCGTAATTAAAAAAGGACAAAAATAATGGTTCAATTATTTATTGATGGTGGCGGGTTCATGTGGCCCATTTTATTTATTTTCATAATTGGTTTTGTATTTGTGATCGAAAGGCTATATCACTTGATTAAAGGTCTATCTAGCAATGAAGAATTTGCCTACGATATTGCTGCTACGGTGAAACAATCCGGCATTGATTCTGCTAAAACTCAGTGCGAAGGAGCCGTAGGACCAGTTGCTAATTTATGTTTATCTGCCCTTGATCGTGCTGATCGTGGTGCTGATGAGGCAGAGCATGCTCTGGATCATTCTGGAAGTATTGAAATGGCCTCCATGGAAAAAAATATGACCTGGATTTCCCTCTGTATTGCCACAGCCCCCATGATTGGATTTCTGGGAACAGTTTGGGGTATGATTCAGGCCTTTAACGATATCAAGATGGCAAACGATATTTCTCCTGCAGTTGTAGCGGGTGGTATTTCTGTTGCATTGTTAACTACAGCTTTTGGTTTGATTGTTGCTGTTGTTCTGCAGATATTCCAAAATGCAGTATTGTATATTATTGACAACCAGATTGTCACCCTGCAAAAAAGTACCACAGCCCTGCTTCATGCTATAAAAGATAGTATTACAAGTTAGTTTTTTTCTCTACAGAGTATGATAAAAAAACAGAGAAGACCCATAGAGGAAATAAATTCATCTTCCATGGCGGATATTGCATTTTTATTACTGGTATTTTTTCTGGTAACAACTACAATTTCCATGGATAAGGGTATTAGTTTGGTTCTCCCATCCGAAGGAAATGAGCTTGAAGTAAACCGAAAAAATATAGTCAATATCCTAATGAATGAAAGTGGGAAAGTATTGATTGATGACAAACCTACCAAAGTAAATGCAATTAGGGGAATAGTAGAACGGAAGCTCTCTGGAAATCCAAACCTTATTTTTTCTGTGCAAACACACCCGCGGACTAAATATCAAAATTATTTACAGATTTTGGACCAACTCAAAGAAGCAAAAGCTACAAAAATTTCTATTGCTAACCCCCCAGCTTTTTAATTTAAAATGAAAATAGAAAGAAAGACGCATACCAGTAAAGAAATATCCACATCATCCATGCCGGATATTATTTTTATGCTCCTGATATTTTTCATGGTGACAACCGTTATGCGGGAATATGAAGGGCTGGATATAATTATGCCTCGTGCAAAAATGATTGAAAAATTAGAAAGTAAGCGGCACACCTCTTATGTATGGGCAACAAAAGATGGGCTTGTTTCAGTAGATGACCGTATCATAAATATAAATAATTTGTCAGGAATAATGTACAGCAAAATTGCCAAAGACCCGAAAATTACAGTTTCATTAAAGTCAGATGAAAAAACAACTATGAAACTCATTACAGATATTCATAGTCAGTTGAGAACCGCAAATGCCTTAAAACTCAGCTATTCTGCTCTCACCAAGGCACCATAAATGATTCTCAGACCCGATCCATTATTGATTCATTATACCGTACGAATACGTGAAGTTACCATTGGAGTAATCCTTTTATTGACTTTTATGTTTTATTTTTTCCCACGTTTTTTAGGTGAAGGAGAACGCACTAACTTTTCTGTTGTGGATGAAATTGAAACATTTGATATTCCCCAAACTGAACAAATAAAAATACCTGAGCCTCCAGCAAGACCTTCAGTTCCAGTGGCATCAGAAGATGAATTTTTTGATGAAGATATTACTATTGAAGATACTGACTTTGATGATTTTGAAGATTGGGATGCTCCGCCACCTCCCCCATCTGAGGGACCTAATGTAAAATTTATTCCTTATGATAAAGCTCCAAAACCGAAAATTCCTATTCGCCCGGTTTATCCTGAAATTGCACAGGAAGCGGGAATCGAGGGAACGGTTTATATCCAGTTTTTTATTGATGCTAAGGGTAATGTAACCGAAGCATGGGTTCAAAAAGGTATTCCCAATACAGGATTGAATGAGGCTGCTTTATCTGCAGTTAAAAAGTCTAAATGGAAACCTGCACAGCAGCGGGATAAAAAGGTAGGTGTCTGGCAGACAGTACCGGTGAAGTTCGAACTGACTTCACATTAAAAACCTGGAATAAAGACTTATCTCTGACCCCTCACCAGATATTTTCAAAATTTGGATTGATTCTTAAGTTCTCATCTCCCTAGGGGAGAGGTAGGGTGAGGGGTTAAATAAGAATTTCACTATTTAGCCGTCTCATTTAATCTTCATTCCTGTTTGGCACCGTTGCCGAATAATTTATTATAAATCCACATAACCGGATCATAAAAGCGGTCCACCACTCTTTCCTTTAATGGAATAATGCCATTATCCGTAATCTGAATATGTTCGGGACAGACATCCGTACAGCAACGAGTAATATTACACATTCCTGAGCCAAATTCATTTTTAATTTTAGGAATGCGGTCCTCCTGATCTAAGGGGTGCATTTCCAGTGAAGCCAGGCGGATCATAAAGCGCGGTCCCACAAACTTTTCCTTCTTATCCTGATCCCTGAGGACGTGGCAGACATCCTGACAGAGATAACATTCAATACACTTGCGGAATTCCTGGATTCGTTCAACATCCTGCTGGTACATGACATGATCCTTGCCGTTTTTCTTTTTCCCGGGCTTGAAGGGTGGAATCATTTTATTTTGTTTATAATTCCAAGAAACATCTGTCACCAGGTCTTTAATAATGGGGAATGTTTTCATGGGCTGAACAGTAACCACTTCAT
>DTTG01000183.1 GCA_012964845.1 Fidelibacterota bacterium | reverse complement strand
GCGTAACAGAATTTTTGGAATTCGGAATGCAGATTGTGGAATGCGGAATCTGAAAGGGGATATAGGGAATAATGGATTATTGGAATGGTGGGATGGTGGAACTATAAAAACAGGGATCTGTGATCGGTAAAATCTTCAATTTTCAATCTTAAATGAAAAAGCTCTCGCCAACTCATAGCCCACCACTCCTGTGGCAACAGAAACATTCAGGCTTTGTTTTATACCCCGCATAGGTAATTCTGCATGAATATCTGCCAATGCCGATAGTTCTTCTGACACACCAGTCACTTCATTACCCACAATGAAACAGATGGGAAATTCCCAGTCCATTTCATACATCATTTGCGATTGCTTAGTCTGTTCAATGAGCACCAGGGATATTCCCTCACTTTTGATGGCTTTAGCTGCATCTATTGGATTTTTGAAATATTCCCAGGGGACGGCATCTTCAGAACCTAAAGCGGTTTTATGTAAATCTTCCCGGGGTGGATGGGCAGTGTAGCCGCTGAGGTAAATTTTATCTGCGCCAAATCCATCTGCGGAACGAAAAATTGAACCCACATTATGCACTGAGCGGACATTTTCAACCAAAATTGAGATGGGAAGACGGGGTATAAATTTTACTTCACTTATGGTGGGGCGATCCGCTTTCAGTTCGTCATTACTGCGTTTAATCCGCTCATTCATTATTGATCTTTAGGAATAAAAAGTCCAGCCTCAAATTGGGGATTAATTTCAATTTTATCTAATTGAACAAAAATTTCTGATTTGGACTTTAAGTCTTTTACAAATATTTTTAACGGAAAGGAAATGCCTTCTATGGTTTGAACATCGGTACATTCTACACTGCGGTACAAGCGGCCGGATTTGGTATAAAATTCAGCTTTATGAATGAGGTAATCATTGGTATCAATCCATATCTTCTTGGATTTCTTCACCTTACCATTTTTCCCTTTTTTTACAGACTTAATGACATGGACTGAATGATCACCAATTACTTCAGAGGGAAGAAGGCTATGTTCATTTTCAGCAATCTCCTTTTCTGTAAATTCCAAATCTGCCAGAGTGAATTTCTTGGTAGACTTTTTATCAGAAATATCTTTTAATTTTCCTGTAATGGGCATGGTCATCCACCTTTTTGTTTTTTGTCTATCTTTAAATTGATGTTCCCAAATGGAAGATGGTTTCTTTCTCTTATTCTGAATAGGTTTTACCCGAGTCCTTTTCAAGATATCACCCTTTTCCGGCCATTGTATTGAAATTTGATAATTCTTAATCTTTTCCTTTTTACCCGTTTCCTTAATATTTACGGAAAATTGATGATTAATACTGTCCAGACGATGAAGTGTGCTGAGGAGAATTTTATCAACTGACAACTCTTCCCCAAATGTAAAAGAAATACTAGCTAAATAAATAAATAATTGAATGATTTTCATGGGGGAAATTTTACAAGGCTCTGACTTTAGTAAAAAAGGGATTACCGATGAGTTATTACAATTGTTTTCAAATCACACTAAAATAAATCTAATTTTAAACTAATGAATTCAGTTGTTATTCTGGCCAATGGGGATTTTCCAAAGCACCCAACCCCCCTCCGTATATTGAAAGAAGCCACTACTATTATCTGTTGTGACGGCGCCGTGAATAATCTCGTAGATCATGGATTAAAGCCAACACATATAA
>DTTG01000182.1 GCA_012964845.1 Fidelibacterota bacterium | reverse complement strand
ACCCAAAATAACATAAAATGCAGTCATATTCTCTGGATTCACAACAAAGAAATATGCCGCAATAATTACTCCAACTAAAATGAGCAGGTTGATTATGTTTTGTCCGGGATAGGTAATAGGTTGACCACTTATTTTACCCTGCAATTTTCCCCAGGCAATAAAACTACCGGTAAACGTCAATGAGCCAATAATGACGGAAAGAACAATGGTAATCATGGTTGTTGTGAGGTCACTGCTGTTTTTGGTTAATTCTGCCAAATAAACTTCTTTGCCATTTAAATATTTAAACAGTTCAGCTGATGCAACCAATGCGGAAGCACCACCGCCAAAGCCATTAAATATTGCCACCATTTCGGGCATGGAAGTCATGGCTACTCTAATAGCAGTAACTGCACCAATAATGGTACCCAATAATACTCCGCCAAGAACCCACTCCAGAGGTATGGCATCCATTTTAAACAGAGTTGCAATGATGGCAATCAGCATACCAACAGCTGAAAGGAAATTACCCTGGCGGGCAGTATTTACTTTTCCAAGCCGTTTAATGCCTAAAATGAAAAGAATGGCGGAAACGATATAGGAAATCAAAATAAGATTGGAACTCATTATTTGTTTCCTTTCTTTTTGAACATTTTCAGCATTCGATCGGTTACCAGATATCCGCCCACTACATTAATAGTACCAAAAACGATGGCACAAAATCCAAGGATTGCCAATAATTTTGAATCTCCGCTGGCACCCACGGCAAGTAAAGCACCCACAATGGTTATGCCGGATATTGCATTAGAACCAGACATGAGCGGTGTGTGTAATTGCGGGGGTATTTTTCCAATTAGTTCAGCACCGGCAAATGTGGCTAAAACTGCAATAAAAATCAGGCCAATAAGTTGTTCCATTAGGTATTCCCTTCAATAATATTTTTTGTCATTTCGTGAATTATATTTTTCTCATGAGTAACCAGGCACCCCTTAATAATATCATTTTCTAAATCAAATTTAATTTTGCCATCCTCAATAACTTCAGTGAGAAGTTTTGAAATATTTTTTGAGAGCATTTGACTGGCATGATAGGGCACTTGTGCCGGTAGGTTAAGTGTTCCATCTATTGTAACTCCATTATGGTGAATTATCTCCCCAGGTTTGGTGAGTTCACAATTTCCCCCATTTTCAGCGGCCATATCAATAATGCATGATCCGGGCTGCATATCATTTACCATATAATCCTTGATGAGAATGGGAGCTGGTCTCCCAAAAATTAATGCAGTTGTAATAATGGCATCAACTCTTTTTGCAGCATCATGGAGCAGTTCCATTTCCTTACGGATAAACTCTTCATTCATCTCTACGGCATAACCACTATCCGTTTCAGCTGAATCATCTAAGTCCATATACAGGAATTTTGCACCTAATGATTCAACCTGTTCTCTGGCTGCCGGACGAACATCAAATGCTTCTACTTTTGCACCCAATCTTTTTGCTGTGGCAATGGCTTGGAGGCCAGCTACACCAGCTCCAATAACCAGCACAGTTGAAGGCTTAATAGTTCCGGCTGGAGTCATGAGCATGGGAAAAAACTTACTCAGGTGAGAAGCGGCATTCAGAACAGCTCGATATCCGCCAACCGTTGCCTGAGAGCTCAAAACATCCATGGATTGGGCATAGGTACTCCTGGGAATCAGTTCCAGGCAATAGGAAGAAATATTTTTCTCAGCCAATTGATTAACCAATGCATGATTTGTAAATGGTGCCAATAATGAAATGAGGCAGGTTCCATTATTTAATTTGGATAATTCTTCTTCTGTAGGGGGATTAATTCGGATAATCAGGTCAGAATCAGAATAAACATCTGATACGATTTCAGCGCCGGACTCTGCATAATTTTCATCTGCAATAAATGAACCGTTTCCTGCTCCGGATTCAATTTTAAATTTTAGCAAATCTGAAGAAAGCTTCTTAATTTCAGCCGGTAGAATGGCAACACGAGTTTCACCCGCCAATGATTCTTTTGGAATGCCAATAATCATTTGTTGTACTCCTGATTCAAATAATGGATTATTTTATGGAAATGTTTAAATTCAAGCAAAAAATTCAGAAAGAAATTTACGTTGGAAATGGAATTTATTTTCACAAATAAAAGATAAATATATACCAATTTATGTATCCATTCAATTTGTAAATTTCTCCTTAAATTAATGTGCAGATTATGAATACAAAACTTCAATATGATTTACATGAAATAGGGGATGCTTCACAAAAAGCTATCGTTGCTATTCATGGCTGGCAGGGAGACTGCAATAGCATGTATCCCCTCATTAAATCAATGAATATAAAAAATGTTGGCTGGTATTTATTAGAAGCGCCATTTCCAGTTAAAAATGGGGAAGGCTTTAGTTGGTCCTATGAAAAATCAAATGGACAATGGGAAATTGATGAACCCAGGCGTTTACTCAATGATTTTTTTGGTGAATTATTTAAAATATATGACTCAAGAAAAATATTTGTAATGGGATTTTCTCAGGGTGGATTGGTCTGCTTTGATTTTGTATTATTTTTACATGAACCATTAGGGGGTGTTTTTCCCATTGCAGGTTTTTTACGCCAGCCAGAATATAATGGTGAAAGATTTCACAGTTCCCAGAAAAATACTCCTATTCTCATAGGGCATGGAACGGAAGATGACAGGGTACCTGTAGAATCATCACAAAATGCGTTTAATAAACTATTGGCGCAAGGGGCAAATGCGGAATTGCTATTATATAAAGGCAAACATAAAATAGGTGTGGAATTTATCCGCAAATTAAAGGAGAAAATTCAATCAAAATGAAACATGATTGGGATGTCATAATTGTGGGTTCCGGATTTGGTGGGTCAGTATCAGCCCTCCGATTAGCTGAAAAGGGTTATAAAGTTTTGGTGATTGAAAAGGGGAAACGCTATCGTACGGAAGATTTTCCAAAGACCAATTGGAATCTGCGTAAATATTTCTGGATGCCCCGCCTATTTTTATATGGCATTCAATGTATGACCTTATTGAAAGATGTATTCATTCTCCATGGCGCAGGGGTTGGCGGAGGGAGCCTTGTATATGCCAATACATTATTAGTACCGCCCGATCAAGCATTTGACAGTGGTAATTGGCCCGGTTCAAATTGGAAGGACAAGCTGGCACCTTTTTATGAAAAAGCAAAACAGATGCTTGGTGCAACTCCTGCAAAATATCAAGGGGAAACAGACAAACTTTTGAGTGACTGCGCTCACCTCATGGGAAAGGGAGATACTTTCCACAGTGTAGATGTAGGGGTATATTTCGGTGAAAATGGTAAAAAAGCAGCTGACCCCTATTTTGATGGAAAGGGACCTGAACGGTCTGGTTGCACTCTATGTGGCGGCTGTATGGTGGGCTGCCGCTATAATGCCAAAAATACATTGGATAAGAACTACCTCTACCTGGCAGAACAATTGGGAGTAACCATCTTACCTGAGCAGGAAGTACAAAATATTCATCCCTTAGAAGACGGTGGATACCAGCTTACCATCCGGAAATCAACTGGAATAAATAGACCCACTCAAAAACTTCAATCTAAAAAAGTCATTTTATCTGGTGGAGTAATGGGAACGGTCAAACTGCTACTGAAATGCCGGGATAATGGCAGCCTTAATGAAATTTCTCACAAATTAGGAGATTTTGTAAGAACCAATTCGGAGGCAATTCTTGCGGTAAAACTGACTAAGCCACCAGCAGAAGATTTCACCAAGGGAATTGCCATTTCAGCAGGATTTCACCCTGATGAAAATACTCACATTGAAACGGTACGATATGGGCAGGGTCAATCTGCAATGGCGTTATTGACAACTCTTTTACCAGATCGAAAAATACCTCTTCCGGGGTTTATACGGTGGGGCATTTCAATTGTTAGATCCCCTCTGCAATTTATGAGCAATTTATTTCCCATAAATTGGGCTAAGAAAACGATTATTCTATTGGTTATGCAGCCGGTGAATAATTATTTAAAGCTGAATTATAAACCTCGTTGGTGGCGCTTGGGGAAAAAATCCATGAACAGCCACTCTAATACCGGTGAGAAAATACCTTCCCATATCCCCATTGGAGAAAAAACGGCAGAGACAATTATTCAAAAAACAGGGGGAGTTGCCCTCACCAGTTATATGGATTCTATTTTTGGTATCCCCACAACGGCGCATATTCTGGGGGGAGCCATTATGGGAATTGACTCTGAATCAGGAGTAATTGATGGGAATTTTGAAGTTTTTAATTACCCCGGATTGTATGTAGTGGATGGATCCTCCATCCCATCTAATTTAGGTGTGAACCCCAGCCTCACCATTACCGCCATGGCAGAATATGCTATGAGCCGGTTTCCGGAAAAGTAGGGAGTAAAGTAAGATTTGGGTTCTGGGTGTTTGGTACTTGGATCTGGGGAAAATGGGAGCAGGAAATAGGAAATGATGAATTCTGCAATCTTAAATCCTAGTATCTAGTAACTAGCTCCCAGTACCTAGAACCTACCCCCGAGAAACTATGATAAATAATTATCTAACTCCCGCAACTAACAACTACCAACTAACAACTACATTCTCCGTAAATTAATCACTCATGAGCGTACGTATTTCAAATAATACAATGGAGGTGTTTAATCCTGCAACCGGTGAAGATATCACTAATATTTCCATGACAACCCTCCAAGAGTTGGACTCCATTCTTCAAAAAGCAAAAACAGAGGCAGAAAAATATAATTACAGCAGTTTCTTCCGTCGTCAAAAACTAATGACACAGTTACAAAAGGGTATTGTAAGACGAACGGATGAATTTATCGATACCATTTGTTCAGAAACAGGGAAGAAGCCAGATGAAGGATTAATGGAAGTTTTCATATCTCTGGAGCATATAAAGCAATCTTCCCATCATCTCTATGAAGCATTGGGGAAAAGAAGCCGTCGGAGCGGAATTCTGAAAACCCGGAAAGCCTGGGTAGAATATGAACCCATGGGTGTTGCTGGTATTATTTCTCCCTGGAATTATCCCCTCATCCTTACGGTATCTCCACTGGTTGAGGCATTACTGGCAGGGAATACAGTAGTATTAAAACCATCTGAGCATACTCCCTTAACTACTCAGCTTTTAAAAAGGGTGTGGGATGAATCCACAGAACGACCCGAGCTATTTCAACCAGTCTATGGTGCAGGAGAAATTGGAAATGCCTTGGTAACTTCTCCATTTACGGATGTGATTTGTTTTACGGGCAGTACGGCAATCGGTCGAAAAATTGCAGAAGCCTGTGCTCCTCTGTTTAAACCAGTCATTCTTGAACTGGGGGGTAAAGACCCTATGATCATTTTAGAAGATGCAGATATAGACAGATCTGTAGATGCTGCGATATGGGGAGGGCTCAGCAATGCGGGGCAAACCTGCATTTCTGTTGAGCGGATTTTTGCTCATGAGAAGGTATATCCTGAAGTAGTTGAAAAATTAAAGAGGGAAATTCAAACTCTATCCTCAGGTAAAGGAGAGACACCTATTGGAGCTATTTCTGTGGATGTCAGTTTGGAAAAGATTAGAGATCAGGTGAGTGAAGCAAAAAATAATTCGGATGTGTTTGAAGGAAATGCGGATGAAGGTCGCTTTATTCCCCCTTGTTTGGTGGTAAATCCGCCATTTGAGGCTAAAATACTGCAAGAGGAGACCTTTGGACCTGTGATGACAATTCACCCCTTTCAATCTGATAATGATGCAATAGAATTGGCAAATAAGACGGGCTATGGACTGAGTGCTTCTGTTTTTGGCAAAAGTAGAAAACGAATCAATTTTATTTCCCGTCGAATTAATGCAGGGGTGGTATCAATTAATGATGTATTGACCCATTACGGAATTGCAGACCTTCCATTTGGAGGAAAAGGACTCAGCGGGATGGGAAAGGTTCATGGAAAAGAAGGACTGAGAGCATTTAGCCATCAGAAAAGTTATATGGATAATCGAATTTCTTTTAAGGCAGAGTTTTGGTGGTATAAAAGGAGTAAAAAGTTTGCTCAGGTACTACGCAAATTGATTAAGTGGCAGTATTCCTGATAGTAGGTTAAAGTGGTAAGAGTACCAGTTGATTGGTCTGCTGTGTATCTTTGCGATCGTAGTTTTCTTCACGGATAAGAATTCCATTGCTCTCATAGGTTCTCCAAGTACCAATTCGGTGCATTTTGTCATATTGACCGGTAAGGCGAATTTGACCATTATCCCAATAGTATATAATTTTCCCATGGACAAGCCCGTTCTTATAATGTTTAACTAATTTTAATCGACCGGTCTTTTGGTTTAATATTCTATGATATCCGTTCTTTTTTAGATTTTTCTGCATTTCTTCTTAGAATTGAATATTTGTTAACTCTTCTTTCACAACGGTAAAAATTACCCTACCCTCGATGACTGATAGGTGATCTACGTCACAAAATACAATTCAACACCGTCGATAAGTGCCATATTTTATCAAAAAATGACACAGATCACGAAAAAAGAGCGATTTATTAATGGGATAATTTTTTTATAGCCTAAAAAATCTCATATTAGTATTACTGCAATCACATGTAAATTTAATTGCCAAAACGTTCATTGAATTAAAGGATTATAAAATGCAAAAAAATCTGACCATTATTCTCGTCATTCTCTTGTACTCTTGTGGAGAAGATAGTCCCATTACCCCTCCTCCTTCTATTGACTATCACACTAATGACCAGCAATTTATTGATAATTTAGTTTTATTAAATAATTCAATAGAAAATGAAGATGTCATTGACAGAATAACAACGACTGATTTTATAGATGATAGTACTGGATCAAAATATTATAAGATTAAACAGCTTAACTTAAATAATATGAG
>DTTG01000181.1 GCA_012964845.1 Fidelibacterota bacterium | reverse complement strand
CAGTGCAGAGACGGATACTGTTCATATCGATAAATAGGGATCGTTTAATCCGCCGACCGCCACTTTCGGACATCCCACGCCAGTTGCGGAAAGCCGAATCAATCAGTTTATGGGTGGGAATGATGGATATAGTTTTATCCCAATTCTGTATTTTCACAGCGTGGAGGGCAATATCTACCACATCACCATCAGCTCCGAATTGAGGAGCTTCGATCCAGTCACCAATTTTAAATAGATCATTAGAACTGATTTGTAGGCTGGCAACTAATGAGAGAATAGTGTCCTTAAAAATGAGCATGAGTACTGCAGTCATAGCACCGATACCGGAAAGCAGTAGGGCTGGGCTTTTTCCAATTAATACAGCTACAATAACAACGGAACCCAGGATATTTATTATGAGCCTGGTTATTTGCAGATAGCTTTTAATATGCATCCTTTCAGAATACTTGGTCTGCTGGTAAATATCTCCCAATGCATTTAAAAAGGAATTAACAACCAGCAGTCCAGCCAACGCCATAAGACTTAATGAAGCTCTTTGGATAAGAAATGTAAATTGAGGGGCGGCATAGGCAAAGTTATAGAAAATTAGAGCCGGTACCACATAGGCCAGTCTGGTGAACACATTTCGATTAACCAGAATATCATCCAATTGGGTACTGGTTTTTCGGAACATTTTTGTCAGTAGTGTTAGAATTACTTTTTGAGTAACCCAGAAAGCGATTAAACTGATAACTGCCAAAACACCTATAATTGAAAGGGAATGCAATAGTGGATGTTGGGGAAGATAGGGTGATAAATATTCGATCATTGTTTATTCCTTATAATGCGCGGGTATAAACCGCATGAAAATCTTCTATTGATACCGGAAACGGATGTGTGGCATGGCAACTGTCTTCAAAGGCAAGCTGTGCCAATATTGGAATTTGTTCTGATAGTACTCCATGCTGTTTAAGTCCTTGTGAAATTCCCAAATTGTGAATGAAGTTATTGAGGTTTTCAGGAAGCAGTGCTATATCTTCAGTAGTTGAGTTTAAAATAATATTACCTATTAAATTCAGTTTTTCCATAAGAGCTTGATTTGACGTTTCAAGTGTTTTAGCAATGGTAAATTCCATACCAAATTTAATAAGCAATGCATTTGCTAAACCATGGTGGATATTGAATTCTGCAGAAAGTGGGTGTGCCATGGAATGAATCATTCCCAGCCCTTTCTGAAAAGCGGTTGCACCCATAGAAGCCGCCAGCAGCATTTTACCCCTGGCATCCAGATTACCCGGTTCATCCAAAACTTTAGGTAGATTCGCCACAATCATTTTCATCCCCTCAACAGCAAGTGCATCTGCCATAGGGTGAAAACTATCCACAAGATAGGCTTCCGCGCAGTGGGTGAAGGCATCCATGCCTGTTGCTGCGGTAATGTGAGGGGGGAGCCCAACAGTGAGTTTTGGGTCAAGCACAGCGATATCAGGCATTAGACCGGGATGAAAAAAAATAGTTTTCCTGCCAGTCTCTTTAAGGGTGATTACCGATGACCGTCCCACTTCACTTCCCGTGCCTGCGGTGGTAGGGATGGCAAAAAGTGGGGGCATGGGATTTACAATTTTAGCATCACCGCCAAGTGCGTCATCATATTGGGCAAGGGGAGGTTCATGTACAGCCATGAACCGGATGGTCTTGGCAACATCCATGGCACTTCCTCCACCCAGGG
>DTTG01000180.1 GCA_012964845.1 Fidelibacterota bacterium | reverse complement strand
AGTAATAGGTACAGATGAATTTGACCAATTTATGGATGTAAATAATTTATGGGAAACAGCCCTGTCCTTAGATGATAACAGGGATTTGGAGAAGGTTTTTTTAAAAGGACGGTTATCCCGAAAACTGGTGCAAACCTTGAAGGAATTATTAAAAGAAGTAAATTTCCCTTTGGCAATACGATCTTCAAGTTTGTTGGAAGATTCTCAATATCAGCCTCTTGCAGGAATGTATGCAACCTATATGCTCCCCAATTGTCATGAAAGTGACAAAGAGCGGCTCAGTCAAGTTTGTGAGGCAGTGAAACGGGTTTTTGCATCCACCTTTTTCCAAGAGCCTAAAACCTTGATGGAGACCATTGTTCATCGGCATGAAGAAGAAAAAATGGCTGTTATTATAATGGAAATGGTAGGGCAAAAACATGGGGAATATTTTTATCCAACATTCAGTGGGGTTGCCCAAAGTTATAACTATTATCCCGTTTCATATATGCAGCGGGAAGAAGGTATTGCTTTTACTGCTATTGGATTGGGAAAAACTATTGTAGATGGGGGACAAGCGTTGCGCTTTTCTCCTAAATACCCCAATATATTACCGCAATATTTTTCCATAAAATCTACCATTGCCAATACCCAAAACACATTTTATGCCTTGAATCTTAAAAATGGGAAAAACCCCCTTCGTGAAGGAGAGAAGAATAATCTGGAGCAGTTACATCTGGAAGATGCAGAGCAGCATGGTACCTTAAAATATACTGCCAGTGTGATTTGCGATGAAGATGGTATTATCCGGGATTCATTGAAAAATAAAGGAAGGCGGGTCATTACTTTTTCTCCTATTTTGAAGTTTCAGGCTTTTCCCCTAGCGGAAATTCTACAGGATATCCTGGAATTATGTCAAACTGCAATGGGATGTCCGGTAGAAATTGAATTTGCTGTCAATATGTATAATACTCCTGACATTCAAGATGAATTTTGTCTGCTTCAAATAAAACCTATGGTAGTTGGTGGATTGCAAAAAACAGACTATCTCCAGCTAAATGAAAAAAAGGATGTTCTCTGTAGTAGTGAAATGGCCTTAGGAGATGGAATTATTGACACCGTTCGTAATATTATTTGCGTTGATTTTGATACATTTGACCGTTCACTCACCCGAAATATCGCTAAAGAAATTGATGTAATAAATCGGCAAATGGGAAATGATAATCCCTATCTGCTCATTGGTCCGGGAAGATGGGGGACAGCGGACCCCTGGCTAGGGATTCCCGTAAATTGGAAGCAGATTTCTCATGCCAAAGTGATAGTAGAGCTGGGCATTGAGGAGCTCAATCCGGAGCCCTCATTTGGGAGTCACTTTTTTCAAAATGTCACCAGCTTAAGAATTGGATATTTCACCCTCCAACATATAGATAAGGGAGGTGATTTAGACTTGGATTGGCTAAAGAGTCAACCGGTTAAACAGGCAACAAAATTTATTCGGTGGATTCAACTTGAAGAGCCCCTACATATTCGCATAGACGGCAGCACTGGTGAAGGAATTATTCTGAAACCCCAGCCTAAAAAAGAAGAAATTATGGATGAGGAAGAGTCATCTGGAATTTAATTGTTAATGGTCAATTGTAAATTGTTAATTATTTCAATCCATGACAAATAGCCACACCTCCTTCTTCTTTTCCGATATAGTGGGTTACAGCAAAATGGTTGAGCATGA
>DTTG01000179.1 GCA_012964845.1 Fidelibacterota bacterium | reverse complement strand
ATGGGGAAGGGTAAAAATTTAATATTTATATGTATATAAATTAAGTAAACACCACAATTTAAGGTGGTGTTTAAAAACAAAAAAACGTCAAAACCGTTTTAACGGTTTGCAAAAAGAAGTTATACCCGACTTAAATAGTCGTATTTAATTCTTGTTCCCATTAATTATGCACCTGTAAATTTCACCTGTAGAATTTTATATTAAAAAATGCTAAAACTCACACGCAAATTAGAATATGCTCTGATTGCCCTGCGTCATATGCAGGATAAGGGAGATACATTTATTTCTGCAAAAGAAATTGCGGACATGTATTTAATTCCCCAGGAACTACTGGCTAAAACCCTGCAGCAAATGGTAAAACTTAATTATATCAAAGCAGCACAAGGTCCCCATGGAGGCTATCGGGTTCGAAAAGGCTTAACCGAAATTAGCATGACCCAATTCATGGAAGATTTAGAGGGTCCTATAGGAATAGTAGATTGTAACATCAATGCTGAATGTATCCAGTTAGAGAATTGTAATATCCGTCTGCCCATTAAAAAGATCAACAGTAATATCCGCGCGATTTTTAATGAAATCCGGGTGGGCGATATCACCAGTTAATATTCAAATTTTAAATTTAACAATATAGAAATATGTCAAATGAACTCATAAAAAAATCCATTGCAGAAGATTACAAATACGGATTTGAAACGGATGTAGAACAGGATACTTTCCCTCCAGGATTGGATGAAAATGTTATTCGGAAATTATCCAATATTAAAAACGAACCGGAGTGGTTATTGGAATGGCGCTTGAAAGCTTACCGTCATTGGCTGAAAATGACAGAACCTAATTGGGCAAATGTGAAGTTTAATTCCATTGATTATCAGTCGATCAGTTATTATTCTGCCCCGAAAAAAAAATCAGCAGGCAGCCTGGATGAAATTGATCCTGAGATATTGGCAACATACACCAAGTTGGGAATCCCACTAGATGAACAGAAAATGATGGAGGGTGTAGCAGTAGATGCAGTTTTTGACAGTGTCTCCGTTGCCACTACCTTTAAGGATTCTCTTAAAAAAGCAGGAGTGATTTTCTGTCCATTCTCTGAAGCTGTGCAAGAACATCCCGAATTGGTGAAAAAATATCTGGGATCCGTGGTTCCTGCAACAGACAATTATTACGCTGCCCTCAACTCAGCTGTCTTTAGTGATGGTTCCTTTGTATATATTCCAAAAGGGGTACGCTGCCCAATGGAACTATCCACATATTTTAGAATTAATGCTGCCAATACTGGGCAGTTTGAACGCACACTTATTGTGGCAGACGAGTCTAGCCATGTGAGTTACCTCGAAGGCTGTACTGCGCCCATGCGGGATGAAAATCAGCTGCATGCGGCTGTGGTAGAACTGGTGGCATTGGACAATGCTGAAATCAAATATTCCACCGTACAGAATTGGTATCCCGGTGATAAAAATGGCATAGGGGGGATATACAATTTTGTTACAAAAAGGGGGGCTTGTAGAGGAATAAAATCTAAAATATCCTGGACCCAAGTGGAAACCGGTTCAGCCATTACCTGGAAATATCCATCCTGTATTTTGCAGGGGGAGGATTCAATTGGCGAATTTTATTCTGTGGCGCTCACCAATAATTACCAACAAGCAGATACCGGCACGAAAATGATCCATATTGGAAAAAATACCAAGAGTACCATTATTTCAAAAGGTA
>DTTG01000178.1 GCA_012964845.1 Fidelibacterota bacterium | reverse complement strand
ATTTCCCTCAATTAATGCTTCCCGGACTAATTTTTCTGTTTTAATCCATAATTCAGGTTCATCAACATATTTTTCACCCAAATTTTCAGGGTCATGTAAACTTAATCTCATTTTATATTTTTCAATTCCAAAAACATCAAAATAATATAAATACATATTGCAGACTTTAAGGAATTCTTCTTTAAACTGATCTTCTGTACAATAAATATGAGCATCATTCATCTGCATGGACCGTACCCGCATCAATCCAAATAACTGACCCGATTTTTCATAGCGGTAACAGGTACCATATTCAGCTAAACGAACAGGCATATCTCGATAACTTTTGGGTACCGCCGAGAAAATTTTATGATGATGAGGGCAATTCATTGGCTTCACGAAATACGAAATACCATCCACATCCATTGCGGGATACATGCTATCGCGGTAATGGTCCAAATGCCCTGATTTTTCGTACAGATCTCCTTTGGTTAAATGAGGTGTCCGAACACGGGAATATCCTGCTTTTCGTTCCGTTTCTTTTGCTAAATTTTCTAGCTCCTCAATTATTACAGTCCCATTGGGAAGCCACAGAGGCAACCCGGGACCTACTTCATCATCAAAAGTGTAGATTTCCAGTTCCCGGCCAAGTTTCCTATGGTCTCGTTTTTTGGCTTCTTCGAGATTAAAGAGAAATGTATTTAAATCCTCTTTTGTAAACCATGCTGTACCATAAATCCGCTGGAGCATTTTATTTTTTTCATCTCCACGCCAATATGCACCGGCACATGACAGCAGCTTAAAATGCTTTATTTTTCCAGTGGACGGTACATGAGGTCCCCTGCAGAGATCAATAAAATCACCTTGCTGATAAGCTGAAATTGTGTCCTCTTCAGGTATTTCTGAAATGATTTCGACTTTATAGTCTTCATTCCTCTCTTTAAATTTCTCTAAGGCATCATTTCGAGATAATTCCACTCGTTCAACTTTCATATTCTGCTTAGAAAGTTCCTTCATCTTTTTCTCAATTTTATCAAGCTCTTCTTCATTGATGGAAACATCTACATCAATATCATAGTAATAACGGTCAGAAAGTGCCGGGCCAATTGCAATTTTTGCCTGTGGATATAATTCTTTAATTGCCTGAGCTAAAAGGTGAGCTGAACTGTGTAATAATATTTCATGAGCTTCAGGATTCTTATTGGTCAATATTTCCACATTGGTATTTTTCTCAATGGGAGCTTCTAAATCAACAATATCCCCATTTACCTTTGCAGCAATGGATGCCCGATACAAACCCTCTCCAATTGAGCGTGCCACATCGCCACTGGTAGAACCCTGTTCCACCTGCTTAACAGTATTGTCTGGTAATGTTATTTGAATTTCACTCATAATCAAAGTGGGCGACACAAGATTTGAACTTGTGACCTCCACGATGTCAACGTGGCGCTCTAACCAACTGAGCTAGCCGCCCTTTTCTTAATATATCTATTGAAATACAGCCGAGAAATTTACAATGATGAAAGGATAATGACCATAGAATTATCTGAGGATATTTTTTATTCTGTAACAGGTTCTATTTCAACGGTTTCAGGCTCAGGTTCAAAAATATCGTAATACCTGTTCATATCAAGTAAAATTTCTGCTGCTTCTTGGTACACATTATCTTCAATTAAACTCACCCTAATTTTTTCCCGATTTCCTGATGCGACGAGGGACATTTCTCGAAGCAACCCATTTTTCACCCATTT
>DTTG01000177.1 GCA_012964845.1 Fidelibacterota bacterium | reverse complement strand
ATCATCCAGGGCTGCTACAGCAGCAACTTGTGCGGGCCAGGAGGGTTCAAAAGGGAGTTTTACCTTATTCAGGTTTTCAATTAAATCTTCATGGGCAAATCCATAACCCACCCTGAAACCTGCCAATCCGTGGGCTTTAGAAAAAGTCCGCAGGGTAATAACATTGTCATAGCGGTAATGCATAGAATCGGGATAATCTGATAAATGGCAGGCATATTCAAAATAGGCTTCATCTAATAATACCAGGACCCGTTCAGGAACCTGAGCCATAAAAGCATCAAACTCCGATTTCGGGAAATAGGTACCGGTTGGATTATCCGGGTTCGCCAGATATATAATTTTTGTATAATCATTAATCTGTTCAGCCATTGCCGGCAAATCATGATGGTAGTTTTTTAATGGTACCCAATTGGTATGGATTCCGCTGGAATTTGCCAGAACCCGAAAGCCAATAAATGAATTATCTGCAGCAATTATTTCATCGCCCTGCCTCAGAAAGGTGCGCATAATGGTGGACATAACCCCTTCACTTCCTCCCCCTACCACAACATTGTCAATTTTTAGATTGAAACATCCTGCTAATTTTTCCCTGAGGATAAATGCAGAAGCATCTGGATAGCGAAAATTATCTGCTAAAGTTGACTGTACAGCTTCTAATGCCATTGGTGAGGGACCATGAGGGTTTTCGTTGGATGCTAATTTGATGATATGCTCTAAACCCAGTTCCCTGCGCACATCTTCAATGGGCCGACCTGGCTTATATGATTGGAGGCTTCTAATGTGTTTTGGTACTAAGGGCATAAAATTCTATCCTTAATTACTGTTTGAGTTTCAGTTATTTTCATAAAAATGCGCACAAATTTAGTTTGAATGGTATATACCCACTTACTAATTTGTCAGTCTTATTAAATGACTAAATAATGTATAATGGATAAAGAAAGAAAAAAACAATTACGGGGAATATTATTCCAACATTTGGATGGGATTACCTTATGCTCTACCATAGCTACTTTTTTTAATAAAGGAATCACAGAGTTTATTCTGGAAAATAAAACCTTTAGCATTCAGGATATTTTAAGTAAATATGAATGTAATGCAGGCTATTTAAATGTTGCGCTGAGACTTTTGGCTTCCCAGGGTTGGTTAAAACGAGAAATAATTCAGGATGGTGAAGACGTTGAATTCCAATTAACAGATAAAGGAAATATTGGACTTTCTCATGCTCCCTATTATGACACCTTTAATAAATTTATTCCATTTCTTATTAATATTGACAAATATCTTTTTGACCCAAATGCAAAGGACATTCAAGA
Source organism: Fidelibacterota bacterium (assembly GCA_012964845.1). Classification (GTDB taxonomy): domain Bacteria; phylum Fidelibacterota; class Marinisomatia; order SCGC-AAA003-L08; family D37C17; genus D37C17. The sequence continues at coordinate 5,730 of DTTG01000177.1, read as the reverse complement.
TGAATTTCAAAACCTGCAAATTTGCCTGGATACTTTAAATTCCAATGTACCTGCACCCGGCAGCACCGAATGGGATGTGTCTAAACATCTTGAAGGATTATTGGTGGGACCAATATTGGTGGCGTTCGGTATGAGTGATTTCTTCCTGGAAAGTTTAGAGAATAAATCAGAAATCAATTTAGAAAGTATGGGAGATAAATTGCCCATCATGAGTTCAATATTCAGCTTATTTATTTATTTGAAATGGATAGTAATAAAAAATAATAAAAACTATTTTTCCGAAGAGGGCTTATTTTTTATTAAACGCTCAACTGCTTACGGGGTCACCGTCTCTTACCTCCCCACATTTAATCAAATGCCCGAGTTGCTATTTGGCAATCCTAATGTTCTTTGGAAGCGGAGTCCTAACGGCTTAGAAACCCATGTAAATCGTCACATGAATGTATGGGGAAGCGGCGGAGCGCATTCACTCTATTTCAGGAAAATTGACGAAATAATCACTCACATATTTAATAAGCCTCTGGATGAGCAGCCTATAGGGATTGCCGATATGGGTTGTGGAGATGGCACTTTATTGAAACATTTATATGAAGTGGTGAAGAACAAAACAGAACGGGGAAAACACCTCCAGCTCTACCCTCTTAAAATTATCGGCGCTGATTTCAATAAAGCTGCCCGCCTGGCAAGCACCATTACCTTGCAGGAAGCAAAAATTGAGCATTCAATCCTTCATGGTGACATTAGCAATCCTGCAGATTATGCAGAAAATCTGAAACAAGAATATGGTTTAGACCTCCAAAAAATGTTAAATGTGAGATCATTTCTTGATCATAATCGAATCTATTCACCTCCAAAAAAGCCGTTTCATGATACTGTTTGTAATTCTACCGGCGCTTTTGCTTTTAGAGGCCGATGGATACCAAATAAAGAGTTAAAGCAAAACCTTATTGAACATTTCAGTTCATGGCATGATTATGTGAGTAAATATGGACTGCTGATTCTGGAGCTACATACCATAGCGCCCGAGGTCACTGCCCACAATTTGGGAAGTACAGTAGCCACAGCATATGATGGAACCCATGGCTTTTCTGATCAATATATCATTGAGGTGGATACTATGCTGGATGCTGCCGAAAAGGCTGGGTTAATTCCAGAGCCGAAATATCAAGCACTCTTTCCAAGTGAGGAATTAGCAACTATCAGTATCAATCTTTTTAAGGCAGTAAATTAATTACCAATTTTATCGAAAAATTGTTTCGGGCTAAGTTTGCCCTGAGATAATTGTATTACCAATTCTACCGGAGCTGTGATTAATATTTCTTGTACACCCCTTATTTCATAATGTATTATAATATGAACTTCACGAAAGGGGTTGCTGCTGCTTTGCATTGCTCTTCCCACAGATAAGAATCCCAATAATTGTTGAGATTTTATATTTGTCCGCCGTGCAGTAATTTCCAAACGAATTATACCATTTATCACCGAAATATCTCTTTTATTAATGCTGTAGCGATATTTAGAAAGTTGAGATTCTATAGAATGAAATATTAAATCTCCTGTTCTGCCAAAAATAGCCGAGAGTAAAATAAACAGAATGACAGCGAATCTGAATCTGATATTCATAATATAAATTAATTGGTTTTTCATTACAATTTGGACTTGTTTCAAAATAAAGGGTAATTCTATTGGTTTTCCCTCTCTTTACAAGCTGTTACAATTAAGAGTTTATATGATATTAATTATCTCCTCTATTATACCGACGACAAAATTAGGTCCGGTTGGCGGATGACTTCTGAGAAACGGCATTCTCCTCCTCGCGAATAGTTATCTGCTCCGGGCCTGACATTATTAGCCTTTCATTTTGAAACGTGATAAAAATCACATCATACACTAACCCCAGTTTTAGTATTGCATAGATCACAAAATTAATTTTCCCACTCACATAATTTGTCACTAATGGATTGGCAATACTTATATCAAAAACAGTTAAGCGAAAACCAAGATCTTAAGAAGCAATTGGATATCGTTGAATCTATTCTGAGAAATTTTCTACCTGTAGTCGAACCTAAAGACGAACAGAATTAGTTAGTTAATTTCAGGTTAATCAATAATACCATGATTTTTCAGGAAGGCTTCATTATTGGGGTCTCGTCTGAGAAATGCTTTTACAAGGTTCATTGGATTTTCGCTACCCCCCTTTTCAAGAATGGTTCTTCTAAAATGAAGACCAGTTTCTAAATTCAATAATCCTTCTTTTTCAAAAACTGAATACATATCTGCGGCATAAACCTCTGACCAGAGATATCCGTAATACGAAGCGCCATACCCTAATAAATGATCAAATGATGCTTGCTGGTGAGTACCCACAGTATAGGTATAATGGGTAATAGAATTTTGCAATTCACTCATAATTTCTGTTGTTGATTTTAAACTTGAAGAATCAAATTCTTCATGAAGTGTCAAGTCCAATATACCATAAAATATTTGCTGTAGTAAATTATTTCCAGATTGAATATTCTTTGCCATCAGCATACGATTTAAAAGTGAATCTGGAATTATCTCACCAGTTTTATAATGAGTGGCAAACAGGCTTAATGATGTTTTATTCCAGACCCAATTCTCAAGCATCTGGGATGGAGCTTCCACAAAATCCATAGCAACCGATGAGCCGGCTTGGCTGGATAACTCTGTTTTTGTAAGAATGTCATGAAGTAAATGACCAAACTCATGGAAAAATGTCTCTACATCCTCATGCAATAATAAAGCAGGAGTATTTTTACCAGGCGGAGGGAAATTACACACTAAGCATGAAATTGGTCGCTGGTACCAAGAGTTTAATTTCTTCCCACTAACAATAGAAAATGCAGCTGCATGCTGATATTTATTTTCCCGGGGATACAAATCTAGATAAAACTGCCCAATTAATCTATTGTCAGCATTCTCTCTCACTTCAAACATCCGCACATCAGAATGCCATACAGAGGGATTATCTATCTCAAGAAATTTTAAATTGAATAATTGGCTGGAAATTATAAATAATCCATTTATGACATTATCCACTTGAAAATATTGCTTAACTTCTTCAGAATCTACATTGTATTTTTTCTGTAGGAGCTTATTTTCATAATAATGTTTTTCCCAATCAAATATAATTTCACCATCGTCACCTTTCAGGTCACGCTTCAATTGTAACAATTCTTCAGTATCAACATCTGCAATTTGATTTATTTTTTTGATTAAATCTTTCTCAAACCTCCAAACTGCCTCAGGTGTTTTTGCCATTGCATCTTCAATATTTAGTGCAGCATATGAGGGATATTTTAGCAATTCAGATAAGGATTTACGATTAAATAAAATCTCATCTAATATATTTAAATTATAAGGTATCCCCCTATTCAGGAATTTATATCGCAAAACTTTTCTCAAGGAGTCTGATTCTGCATATTCCATAAAAGGGTAAAATGATGGATAGGAAAGATCAATACCATAGCTCCCGTCCTTTTGCAAATGATTTTGCAAATAATCAGCTGGGAGCCCTTCAGTCATATTTAATGTTATAAATATAGTATCTAAATGGGAAGCAAGGTTGTTTTCAAACTTTAAACTCAATTCAGAAATTCTGTTTTGAATACGCTTTAGTTTTTCACGATCCTTCATTGATAATCCGAGTCCGCTGTTGCGAAAATCCCGAAGTTCACTTTCTAAAAACCGTTTTTGGTTAAGGGGTAATTCATGGGCTTCTTTTGAAGTTGAAAATTGATGTACTACTTCATACAATGCTTCATTTGCAGACAATTCAATAAAATACCTTTGAATAATCAAAATTGACTCATCAGATTTATCCCTAATCTTTCTATTTGGATGAACAGACGCTAATAGTTCAAGAGGACTCGAAACCTTTGATACTGTATCGTACAAATCATCTAATCTTAGGAGAGTATTTACAAAAGTACGTTTTGCAGTAGGTACGGTTATTATTTCAGATAAAATTAAATCTGCCTCTCTCAGAACATACTCAGTTGCATTTTTAATATCATATTCATTAATTGCTGCAAAATCGATATTTTGGTTTTTGGAGTAAATGAGTGGATTATCCTTAACACTTTGAGAGTTTGAAATTTCCCCTTTTGGGATATTATGGCATGTTAAATTAAATAGAATTATTAAAAAAGATGAGGAAAAATATCGAAGGAATTTCACAGGATTAATTTACATGTATATAAGTATTGATTTGCTTAGTAAAAAGGAAACGGCCATACAGGAGGAGAGTTGTATGACCGCCGTTTAGGACCTTTGCGTAAATGTTCCAGTACAGGATTATATTTATTAAGAGGAATAATCCAATTACAATAAAAGTATCTCCTCTTGAATATTCGTTTAGTGATGGTTGTCACATTGGGGAATTTTGAAGGGGTATTTTGTGATTTAAACCACATATTTTGAACAATATGCTGGTTTTAAGCAGGATTACAGGGATGTAATCCGCTAAAACAGTGGATTAATTATATAATGAAAATTTTACTTTTGGTTCATTGATGTAAATGAAAATCTGCTGTAATCTCATCATAAACCGGTACGGATTTATTTTGTTTATAATCAAAACAAACGCTGATGACCACTGATCTGGCAGCAGGCTTAGATTGACCTTTAATAAATAAAGTGGATTGAATATCAAAGCTGCTATTTCCAATTCGAGATATTTTCTGCCCTACTATCAAGTCTGACGGATGATCAATTTGTTGCAGATAATCAATTTTTATTGATGCAACAATGAGCGACTTTTTCATTTCAGTAATTTTCCACCTGCGAAAAAACAAAATTCGTGCATCTTCGATATAGGTGAGATATACGGCGTTATTTACATGTCCAAATGAGTCAATATCTCTCCAGCGAGTTTTGAGCTCATAATGATGGGGATAATCTGTAATTTTTTCTACACTCATTCAGCAAATTTTATAGCTGGCTATCAATGTATAAGGATGGATTAATATAATAATTTTGGTTTAATTAAATATATTCTTGATCCATGAAAATATAGATGAATTTTGTTTTTCAACTACAACGTCGCTAATTGTGAAGTGGGTTTTAGATAATTCAGTTTTAATTGCCTCCGGATTTGTTAAGGCAGCATCATAACTGATTTTACAATTTTTATCTTCAATACTTACTTTGTAATTGTTGACTCCAGGCGTATTATCTAAAATCCCAGATACTTTTCCAACACACCCCTGGCAGGTCATTCCATTAATATTAAATGAGACCTCTTTCGTTTCACCGGCAAATAAAGTAAGCGAAATTAGTGCTGTAATAGTAAATATTGCGGTAATTTTATGTTTCATTATTATTTCTCCTAAATATTATGTTTTTCACTAAAAGAAAATTACATCAAGAATGTATCGACTTGATAAATGATGTTTCTAATTTTATTAATAATAAAATTGATTATTAAACTATAAAATATCTGCCAATAAACTTCCTGAATTCAAGTGATTATGATGCCAATATCAAATTTATCAATAAAACAATATCTAAAATATCAATGACATTATCTTGATTGAGATCACCACTCCAAAGTTCGTAATCGCTGGGATAACCTCCAAGAATAAGATTAATTAATAAAACAATATCCAAAATATCAATGACGTTGTCTTGATTGAGATCACCCAGCATTCCAGGTTCTTCATCAGAGGTCAATTTATAAATATATCCATTGCCGCAGATGAGAATTTC
>DTTG01000176.1 GCA_012964845.1 Fidelibacterota bacterium | reverse complement strand
CGTATCCGAACTATCATTATTGATGCTTCCAAATTTCAGACGGTTGCCTGTCAACTGAATTTATTCAGTCCAACAGAAACACAGCATAGAGTATTGGCAGAGGCATTGGACCATATCCGCCGGAAACATGGGTTTGCAATCATTAAAACAGCCGCATAATTATTTTGTACCACTAAGTACACTGAGAACACTAAAGAGTATAAAAAACTCAGTGCTCTTAGTGTTCTCGGTGGTAAAACTATGTTCACCAGTTTAAATACCCATTCTATTTTTTCCAAAATGCGGGGGACTGCATCCCTCAGGGAACTGCTGGCACAGGCAGTCAAATACCGTATGAGCCACCTGGCGTTGACAGAGGTGAACGGCATCTGGGGTTTTATCCGTTTTGTGCAGTTTGCCCGGGAATTTAATATTCAGTCCATTGCCGGTGTGAATCTTATCACCGATTATGATGATGTAATATTGCTGGTGGAAAATCAGCAGGGCTATGAGAATATGTGCCGTATTATTTCCGATGTCCATGACAGCAGGGATGTTCATGTTGCTGATTTGTTGAAATCCCGCCATGATGGATTATTTGTCCTTGCCCATGAAAAGCATGTTTTGAAAAAACTGGTAAAGTTGATTCCGGATACCCATCTTTTTGTGGAACTCCGGCCGGGAGTGGAAGAGCGTACTGCCAAAGGGCTGGCCAAACAGTTCCAACTGGAGATCGTGGCCACAGGAGATGTGTATTTTCTCTCACCGGAAGATCAACCTGCCCATAAGGTGCTACGCACCATTGAGCATAATACCACTTTGACAGCCATTGATTCGGCAGAAGTGAAGAGTGAGGCTCATTACTTCCGCTCAGAAAAGGAGCTGGCAAAGCTGTTTCCTAACAGCCTGGATGCCATCAACAATGCCCAGTACCTGGCAGAACGCTGCAAAACGGACTGGCAATTTCTCAATACTATCTTTCCCAATATGGATCTGAAAAACACCCGGGAAGCCAGCCGTAAACTACGGAAATTAGTATATGCAGGGGCGGAGAAGAGGTATGGGAGATTGAAGATGGGAAATCCAATAGAGAATAGGGATTTGAGAATAGTGAATAGCGAACACCGAATTACGAATAATAATTCCTCTGCGTCCTCCGCAGTAAAAAAACGCATCAACCAGGAACTTGCTATCATCACAGAAAAAGGATTTGCCCCTTATTTCCTGGTAGTGTGGGATATTGTAAAACAGACCAATGCCACTATTGGCAGAGGTTCCGGTGCAGCCTCCATTGTGAGCTATTGCCTGTTTATTACCCAGGTAGATCCCCTTAAATACAATCTGCAGTTTGAGCGTTTTATTCATCCTGAGCGAGTGGATATGCCCGATATAGATATTGATTTTCCCTGGGATGAACGGGACGATATTATTGATTATGTTTTTCAGAAATACGGACTGCACCGCACGGCCATGGTTTCCAATCAGGTATTTCTTCAGCCAAGATCAGCGGTTAGGGAAGTGGCCAAGGTGTACGGACTTTCCAATGAGGAGATCAAAGTAGTCACCAAGCGTATTGGCTGGCACAGCCGCCGCTCTGATTTACTGCATTGGATAGAGTCTGATGAACGCTTTAAAAATCTGAATATAGACACAACCTTAAAAGAAATATTACAAATATCAGAAAAGGTAATGGGGGCTTTTAGGGTATCATCGGTGCATCCCGGGGGAGTGGTAATTGTGCCGGATGAAATCCGTAAATATGTGCCGGTACTCATGGC
>DTTG01000175.1 GCA_012964845.1 Fidelibacterota bacterium | reverse complement strand
GGTTCACCTTCATCTTTATGGAGGTCAGCTCTTACCAGATTTACTATTCATTCCGGACTTAATTATTTAAGCACCACTCAATTTCCTGATCAACATCAGCAGAATTTAACATCATTTTCGATCTTATTTCCGGTGGGTAATAAAAAAGTTATTGGTTTGGGGTTAAAACCAACTTATCGAATTAATAAATTAACAGTAACAGATGAAGAATTTCAATTTATTGGTGCAGATGAAAGTATTACGGGAACCCCAATTGCGTACAAAAATACGTATACAATTGATGGGGGAATATCTGAAATGTTTTTAGAGTACTCTCGAAAGTTAACCCCTCATTTTTCCGGTGGCATTAAATATTCTCTCCTTTTTGGAAATCAAATTCTAAAGGATGAACTGTATACTTATGATGTTGTAATTGATACATCTTCCTCCTTTGGATTGCTTATTAAGGAATTTGAGGATAATGGGGATACCCTTTATGCAACAGCAGTTAATGGCGTTATGACCGAGGTCAACAAATATCGAAATTTTTCTGGCTCAAGTATTTCTGCTGAAGGAAGATATTCAAGTGAGAAACATGAATTGGTTTTAAATGTATCGATTAATGGTAAAACAAAAGTGGAAACAACCAATCAGATAACAGTAGGAAATTCAACCTCAACCAATATATTTGAAAATTCTGCAACTAATCTATCATCTGCTATTGGGCTTGGATATCGCTATAAAATCTCAAATAATTCTGGAATTACAGTGGAATTACACAATAAATCTCCCTTTAACATTCCTGAAAATGCAGCTATTTTTGATATTATGCCTCCAGCGGAGAGCTCAATTCATTTTGGGAGCTATTATCAATTTCGAAATTCTAAGATTGGTTATTGGAATAATTTGAATATCAGGGGCGGCGCTTATGTGAAAAATTTAGATTTTACTGATGGAATATTTAGAGACGTTGGTGCAACTGTAGGATTAGGAATAGAATATTTGGGTAATACCCAATCTGTTGATCTTGCCTTGCGTCTGGGAAAAAAGGAGAGCAGGCTATTAATTGGAGAATATGAAGAGTATATTAGTTTTCATATTGGAATTACAACCGGAGAAAAATGGTTTATGAAAAGAAGGAGAAAATAAATTGAAAATTAAAATAATTATAATGAGTATTATTGTGATGTTTGGTTGCGTTCCACCAGCTACGGATTCGCCATCTGCAGACACGGATGTCTATGCCAACTTGGAGGATTGTGAACCCTGTCCTCTATTGCTGAATTTCGCATCATCCAATTATCAAAATCGGGATTGGCGGGGAGCAATTAATAATTACGATCAATTACTCAAATGCAATTGTGGAAAAGTTGATCCTGAAAATACATTTAAGTATATGGCTTATTCTTATCAGCAATTAGGCTTATATGATAGTGCGGCATATATTTTTAAACAGGGATTGAAATATACTCCTGAAGATATTGATTTATTAAAGATGGCAGGAGAAAATTCCGGTCGTTTGGAAAATTATGATGATCAAATTTATTACTTTGATAAAATTCTCAGCTTTGAAGAAAATAATCTCGAAATATTGGAGATGCTTAGCAATGTTTACCGGGATCGGGAAATGTATGAAGAACAGGTAAGTATTTTAAACATCTGGCTTAAATATGAACCCACAAGTAGAAATGCAAATGCAGAAAAAAAAGCAGCTTTTGCGGCATTAGGAAAGGATGAATCTGATGTTGATAGAGAACGTTGGGAATCTGAAACATCGAATATCCAATACGGATTAGACT
>DTTG01000174.1 GCA_012964845.1 Fidelibacterota bacterium | reverse complement strand
AGGACTTGGAACTATCGGTTCAGTAGTGGTTCAGTAAACGAGAATAGATAAAATAAAAACCACTTAAATGTTCAGTAAAACGGTTCAGTAAAATAAGTGGTTCAGTAAATCAAAAAATGGTAGGAAATAGAGTACTAAATCTGAACTAAAGTAGCGAGGGGGGGGGTAGACATTTATGACTGGATGGGTGTAATATTGCTTATATGAAGCGATTCCTATTATTATTAATTCTCTTTTCATGTACCCTGTTTGATAATGATGAGAAACAGGATGAATCTCCATTTGCTCAAGAAAGTGTAGACTGGCCTTCATTGGCAGATTCTCCCTGGCCAATGTTCAGGCATGACCCGCAAGGTACTGGGAGGTTTGATGGTATTGGCCCATCTGGAAATAGTGTAATTGAACTCTACAACCCATCAATTGGTTTTAATATGGGCTCTGCTGCTGTCGGAGGTAATGATAATATTTACTTTGCTGTTTCAGCAGTGGGTGATGATAATTGTTTGGTTAACTGTGTATCCACTAATGGGACTTTGTTATGGAGCACAGATATATGTGAAGATGATAATTTTGCCGAAATATCTGGAGCACCTTTACTTACAATTGACGGCAAGGTAATAATCGGAACACCCCGAGGGTATATATATTGTCTCGATGCTAATTCAGGTGAGGTTGTTTGGAATGTTGACACAGGATACCCATTATACAGCAGTTATATTACAATTGGAATTGATGGTACTATTTATACATGGAATAGTGGTTCTTGGTTAGAAGGTATACCTAATCAACTTATTGCATTGAATTCAGATGGTGAAATCCTTTGGATAAACGAAGATAATAATTATGGAATTACATTTAATATTGCTGGAGATGTATTGTATACCAATCAGGGGCGATTAATTGCACGCAGCAGCTCTGATGGTTCTGTATTATGGGAATCAACATTATCTCGTAGTTTGTACATTTTGGTAGATAATGATGATAATATTTATGGCTTGAATATTATTGACAATTTTCTGTATTCATTATTTCCAGATGGAAGTGAAAGATGGACCATTCAAATGGATAGTTTAACATTAGACCATACTATAGCACCCTGTATTGACATTGATGGCAATATACATTTTATAGGTCTTAAATCAGTAGGAATGGATTATCCCGAAAATTACTTAATCAGTGTCTCTAATGATGGCTCAAACTATATCAAGACTTATTTAGGCGAATCCATAAAATATGTAGGGACACATTTGGTTACAGATAATTTAGGAATCGTCTACGCAGCAAGTTGGGATTATGATTGGGGAACAGTTGAAGGCGTTGTTGCTGTGCAAGACGGGTCTATCATTTGGGAAATTGATGGCAATGAAAGAGGTTTCTATGGTTGCCCAGCTTTTTTATCGACGGGTGAACTGGTATTATTACCTTCTGAGTCTGAGAGTCCGATGAACGTGAGGTTAATACAATAACCATATTCGCCATCGTTGATTTCAACAATGAAAAAATCAAGCCCCGCCCATTAGCGGGGTTTTTTTGTTTATGAAGAGCCGGGTATGGGAATCAAACCCACGCACTTCCGATTACGAATCGGATGCTTGAATCAACATCAGCTAACCCGGCAGTAAAATATCTACTGAATTTAGTAAAACATAACATTCTTGATTTTGTAAAAAAAACCATAAAACACAGAAATTCATTAATCCCTATAAATACCTGTATGTACTTATATTACTATATTTACAGGAATGTAGCATTGTAATTAATATATATCTTTCGTAATGAGCGGGTCGG
>DTTG01000173.1 GCA_012964845.1 Fidelibacterota bacterium | reverse complement strand
TAGAATTTAATTCTTCTGGTAATGCTTTGGGTTTAATAGACCGTTTACCGTAAATAACCAGAAGTTGGTTTCTCACAAATGTATCTAGGGGTTTAATGCGCCCGTTTTCATGTATGGGAATATCACGTTGATCAAAATCTCGGGGAAGTAGAATTCCACAAAGCAATATAATGAATGATAATGTCAGATTATGGATTTTCATACAGCAATCTTTTCTTTTGATTTCCTAAAAAGGTCAGGTAATTTTTGAGACAGATGAAATAATAATCCAATACACATGATGATGCTGGAAATATAGGGGAAAAGGCGTCCATAATTTTTAACTACTGCCAGTACCGTTGTTTCACTGTTTGGACCCTCAATAAATGAAGACTGAAAAAAAGTGTATCCCTTATGCCTTAGGGGTTCGTTCATTTGAATGAGAATCTTCCGGACAGCGCCATTTTCTATTAAGTTTATATCAGAGCTGTAACTTTTTGGAATGTCAGTTCCCGGATGCAGGATTTTCTTAAAATCTAAGAGTTCAATTGAAAAGGGGAGATAGGTGCGTTTCCGGCGAAGTATAATTGTATAATCTTTATTGTTTACAGAAACAGTCTGGGATATAGGCTGCCCCAGAAAAATGCCATACATTCCATCCGCATTTGTTCCCGAATTACTGATTTTATAAATCATTCCGGGACGGTTCCAATTATCCTCTTTTTCTGGTTTTAATTCACTCAGCATAAAATTTTTCAACATACCTTTATGTTGTATGCCCGCAGGGGAATTCCTTTTAGTGGGTTCACAATTTTCCAGGTAATTTATAATTTCAATTTCAAAATTCAGGTTTGCATGTGCAAGTACCTGGTTTCTTTTTAATAAGGGTTGATCAAAAATGGTAAATTCATCAAAGCTGCTTGCAGATGTATTTATAATGGCTAATTCCATAAAATGGTAATCTTCTACATGATTTGATTGAGCGCTCTCCTCAATGACCATATTGCCTTCAGAACTGAACATGGCAGTTAATCCACCACCAACCAATAGCAGTATTCCGCCCAGGTGTAAAATCACTATTCCCAATTTTTTAATTTTCCAGATACTTTTTTTGAAAAAGAAGAAGGACAAATTAATCAGAATGATAATGAGAGTGAGTCGGCCACCGGGCATGGGTATAAACCAAAACCAGGTAATCCAGGCTGAGAAATACCTATTTTGGGCAGCATATAAACCCATATCTTTTTGCGCCAGTGTACCCAAAACTACCAGCATCATCATCCAGATTATGGCGAATACAAAAATCTTGGGCTGCTTTAAAAAATTGATGATATCTTTAATACGCATAAATTATACAGTCTTTTTTTAAATTGAGATTATAAGGGATGAACAGAAGGAAATAAAGTCGGTCTCGATTTCACGAATACCCTTAGGGTCCGCGGATAGTTTAACAAATAAGGTCTGGTTACCTGCAGGGAGGATAGCGCAGAGAAAGGCAGAATCCAACTCTTCATTAATTATTCGAATTATTTTGTAATCCCCTAATCCCCCTTTATAATCGATCATTTCTTTTTCAATTTCGAAAAGTGATTGGGAATCCAGATTTAATTGTCTTCTCCAACGGTTTACATTGGCTTCAATACTGCCTCCGGTGCCGCCTAATTGAATAACCGATAAATCGCCCATTCCTCCAGAAAAGGGAACATCAAAACTTGCCAGTCTCATGGAGGAACCTGAAGACGCAATCCAACTTCCTGGTTTTGTCCAGCTAAATCCTGTAGATTTTTTTTCAGGAGTCTCAACCCGAGGTTTGTTAACAGGTGCTTTAGTTTTAGCTAATTGATAGGTCCGAATATGGTTATCTTGTCCGCAGGATTGCAGAAATACCAATATCAAAATGGAGAAAATTAATTTGATTAACATGTAGAAAAATTAAAGGTAAAGTCGGACGCAAACCTTTGAATAATTAGTCAAACATTTCCCAGCGCACATCTCGGGTGACATAAGTGACTGAAATAGAATCCGGTACAGCAACCGTTACACTAAATTGAGCAGATTGGTTTGGTTCTAAAACGGTGTCGGTAACAATCCCGGAACGGTAAATAATTTGAGATCCTTCAATGAAAGTGGAATCAGATCCCAGAAGTTGCGTGTTTTCCCCCCATAGATTATAAATGACCCTTACAAAATCTCCCCTGCGATTGCCCTGATTCATAACCTTTCCGGTGAAAAGTCTAAATGAATCAAAGGCTTCTTCTTGTCCATGACCAATGAAAACTAAATCAGGGGTGGGAAGTATTAAATCTTCAATGCCCTTTATATCAGATTTATTTAGAGTTAATAATCCTACATCTGTATTTACCAGGAGATAATCTAACTTATCTTTTTTAATAGTGCCTTCAATGATAGAACCATTTTTCAATGATATTTTATGTGCTGCCGGAGGATTATCAATGAGTGCTTTCAATTGTTTGGTATAATCCGTTTCAGGTGGTTTGTACTCATAATCCAATACCTTATTTCGAAGCAATTCAACCTCTTTCTGAATATCCTCCATAGTTTGTTCCAATTCAAAAAACTTATCTATTTGAACAACGGCAGCACTATCAGCAAATATTTCTGTGATTTCGGTTTGGATTGGTGTTTCAATCTGAGAGTCTGGATCTGCGTTTTTCTTCCTCCCGCATCCCAATTGAAAAAGAGAAATTATCAGTATAATTAATAATGATAGGGATCTAATCATTAGCAAACCCAATAAATCCAGCTTCTTTCTTCATAGCTTTAAAAGCCGCCATTCTAAGTTTATCTTGATAATTATCATAAACACCAAACTCATGGAGCATCCCCACAATTTCATTATAATAGATATAATTTGCTGGATCATTTAGTAATTCCACAATTCCATCCACAACCTCTGGGTCAGAGAAACGAGTTAATCCCCTAAAGGCTTTCAGCCGGATATTACTGGGGAAATCTTTGGTCTGTGCAATTTCCAAATACAGAGATTTTATTTCAGGATTATCAAAATTGTCAAGAGAGTTAATTATTGTATTGAGCAGGGAATAGTATTTATGCCTTCCAACTTGATAGGCTTCTAAAAGTGCCATCAACATTCTCTCTTCCGGCATTTCTCCCATCACGTCAAATGCAAATTCGTTGACCTTATCTCGGGAAACTGGATCTCCCAGCATTTCAACAAAAAAGTCAACCAATTCAGGGGCTTGTTTTTTAGATAATACATCCACTGCACGGCTGCGAACGTTCACCGGTAAATTTTTATTTTTGGCAATTTCCATTAATATAGGAATCACCTTATCATCCCCGATTTTACCCAAAGTGGTAGTGAGCAAATTATTCATCTGGGCATTACTTCGTTTACTCACCTCATATAATTTAATGAGAAGAATGACTTCATCCTTTGTCCCAATTTCTCCAATTGCACTGAGAATATCTGTTCTAATTTCATTGGTTTTTGCCTCGGTTGCATTGAGAGCCGCAATTAGGGAATCGGTTGAACTTATGTCTTGAAAGCTGATAAGGATTTTTATTGCTTCCTTCATTAAATCGAGTTCAATTAGGCTGGCGCTGCGAACCGTGCCCTGAATATCGTGAATTACTTTGGGATCCCGACTCTCGGAAAGTGCACGCATTGCTGCCAACCGCACTTCATAGGATTGGTTATTATCCTTATACATTTCAGTAAGTAATTGGAGCGCTTTCTCATCACCATTTTTAGATTTGAGGCGTTGTTTTTCTACATCTTCAAGCGCATATTGAGAAAACCTGGCGCATCCGGAAATAAGGATAACCCCGGTGATGAAAAATAGAAGTTTACGAATGCTGAGTTTAAAAAGGATTTTCATACTATTTAGGAGTAAAATTTCCCTCATTATTCAAAGGTGAAACAAGGGAAATCTAAACCTCATCCCATTTACCCTGCCACCAGCCATTATTATCTAAGCGTGTCACCGTAAAATGCCGTAGCCAGTCCCCCATGAAAATGAGGGAATTGCCATCTTCTTCAACGATTCCAGTTTGATGATAATGACCCAATAGAACGGTATTGAATCCCAGCTTCCATTGTGACCGGCCATATTCAATTAATTCAGTTCGGATAGCATCCGCTTTTAAATCATGATGATGATAATCACCACTGGCTTTAGAGACTTTTTTTGCAAGACCACAGCCCCAATCTGGGTGAAATAATTTAAACAGCCAAATGCATAATGAACTGCGGATAATTTTTTTCATGAATCGATATCCATAGTCATTTTTCAATATACCATCTCCATGACAAACTTGAATCTGAGAATCATTTTGATTAAAATCTAAATTTCCTGAGTAAACTTCTGCACTAAATTTTTCCTTAAAATAACCAAAATCCCAATAATCGTGATTTCCTAAAACAAAGTGGATGGCAACTCCTGATTGATTTAGCTGGTGAAGTTGTTCCAAAAGGTCAACATATCCAGATGGAACCACATAGCGATAATTGAACCAGAAATCAAAAAAATCTCCTCCAATTACAAGGGAACCTCCTGTAGATTTTATTTTATCAAATACGTGGTATAATTTGGAACGGCGATCTTTTTCTGAATCATCTACATCCATTTTGAAATGGTTGTCAGAAACAAAATATACTGGAAGCTTTAACACGGTATAAAATTAGAAAGGTCAATCCATGACTTCAAAAATAAAAGAATGGAAAAACACAGAAAATCACCTTTAGATTATTCCATAAAAAAAATTCACCTTTTGAGGGGAAACAATTGAACTATTTAAACATTTGAAGCATTAATAGAACATGATACAGAAAATAAAATATTTAATTTATATTCAATTTATATCTATGGCTTTAGGGCAATTTGGACAGAATATCGTCCAATACGATGATTTTACATGGCATTTTATTCAGTCTAAGCATTTTGATATTTATTATGCGGAGGATGGGAGGTCACATGCTGAGTTCACTGCAGAGGAAGCAGAAGCGGCCTATTTGAAAATATCCGATCGGCTCAATTGGCGATTAAAGAGCAGAGTTTCCATTATTGTATATAATTCCCATAATGATTTTCAACAAACCAATGTTGTAGATAGCTATATGTTTGAGGGAATCGGCGGGGTAACTGAGTTGTATAAAAATAGGATTGTCATCCCATTCGATGCCTCAAATCAGGAGTTTAAGCATGTTATTCATCATGAATTGGTTCATGCATTTATTAATGATTCAGTTTATGGTGGAAGTCTAAAGAATATGGTTGCCAGTTCTATAAAAGTTCATATTCCCATGTGGATGAATGAAGGTTTGGCAGAATATCTTTCCAGCGGCTGGGATACCAATTCGGAAATGTGGATTCGAGATTTAGCAATCAATGGAGGAGAATTCCCACAAATTCGTCAACTCACCGGCTATATGGCATATAGAGGCGGACAGTCAGTCTGGAATTTCATTACTGAAAAATGGGGAGAAGAGTCCATTGCAGAAATTTTCTATCAGTTAAAAAAATCGAATAAAGTCGAAACCGGATTTAAAAGAGCGTTGGGGGTAGATTTAAAAAAACTCAATGAGCAGTGGCATCAATATTTAAAAGAACAATATTGGCCGGATGTGGCAAATCGAGAGAACATTCCTGATTTTGCCAGACAGTTGACAGATCATGAAGAATTGGAAAACACCTATAATGTAGCGCCTGCTATTTCACCAGATGGAAGCCGTATTGCGATTTTTTCCAACAAGTCTGGACCTATGGCAATATATCTTATTTCTGCTGAAGATGGAAGGTTTATTAAAAAAATTATTCAGGGAGAACGGAATTCAGAATTCGAAGAATTACACATTCTAAAACCAGGTATTACCTGGTCTGAAGATAGTAAAAAAGTTGCCTTTGCTGCAAAATCTGGGAAATCTGACGCACTTTTTATTGTGGATTTGAAGTCGGGAAAAAGGAAAAAGCATCGGCTAAATATGGAAGGAATTTTCAGACCGGCATGGCGGCCGGGAACCAATGAAATTGCATTTATTGGAAATAATGGGATATCCAGTGACATTTACCTTTTTAACCTGGATTCTGAAAAACTCACAAACCTCACTAAAGATTGGTTTACCGATGACCAAATATCCTGGTACCCCGATGGGAATTCAATTTTGTTTATCTCAGATAGAGGTAATGTATTAGAAACGGGAATTGCCAATAAACCGGAAAATCACCTTTTTAATCAAACCGATATTTATGAATTAAATATTGAATCAGGAATTGTGGAAAGAATTACGGATACTCCCTTTAATGAGATGTATCCCTGTATTTCAAATGATAGTAATTATCTTGCATTCATTTCCGATAAAAGTGGAATTAATAATATTTACCTTTTTTCAGATATTCAATCCCTGGATAATTTTCAAAACCCCCAGGTTATTACCAATGTTCTCACGGGTATTACACAACTTTCCTGGAATGGGGATGATACGCAACTCATTTTCACCGGTTTTTTTAATAAAGGGTATGATATTTATACCTTTGATAATCCCATTCAAAAAGTGGCAGAGAATATTCAAGTTTCTCCCGCAGCCTGGACTTTAAAATATGAAGAACCTGATTTACTTAGAAATGATGAATTAAGAAAAAGCAAATCGTTTGTCAGTGCAGATAAATATAAAAATTATATATTTTCTGGATTTGATGCTACGGAGAATGTTCATATTCCTCCTGAAATTGTTGAATTGGATACATCTGCAGTTTACGATAGCACCGGACTATATCGAACCCATCTATACAAAACCCGTTTCACTTTAGATTTTGCACAAGCATATTATGCTTTTGATACACGTTATGGCGGACAAGGAATGGCGTATTTTTTATTCAGTGATATTTTAGGTGATCATAAACTCCAGCTGGGAACTGAAATGGTGGTGGATCTACAGCGGTCAGATTATTTTCTTTTATATCGTCTTCTCCCCTATAAAATTGACTGGAATTTTGTATTTTATCATCTTGCATATCAATATCGTAAGTATAGTTCTCATTTTCCTACGAATGATATAACCTTATATCAAAATATTGGCAGCAGCATCAGCGCCAGTAAACCTTTATCCCGCTTCAGGCGGATAGATGGCGGTGTTGATATAAACCATATAATTAAATCAAATTTAATTGCAACGGATGATGGTCATGGTGGTGTTTATTTTGAGGATGAATTTGATAAATCATTTACAACCATCATACCTTCCATAAAATTTACTTGGGATAATGCGCTTTGGTCTTACACCTACCCAATTGAAGGATTCAGGTATTATTTGAA
>DTTG01000172.1 GCA_012964845.1 Fidelibacterota bacterium | reverse complement strand
CTAAATTTTCAACAATGGCCTCAATAACCATATTACTATTGGAAATCTCATCCATTTTGGTAGTCCAATGAATACGGGCTAAAATGGATTTAGATTGCTCTTCATTTATTTTTCCCTTTTCCACCAAACGATTAAGAATAGATTTTAGTTTGGATTTGGAATTTTCTAATGCTGGTTGAGATGAATCAACAATGGTAACCTGACATCCGTTTGATGCCGCCACTTGCGCAATTCCAGAACCCATGGTTCCAGCTCCGATAACAGAAATTAATTGGCTCATTTACCGGTAAATATTGGAGATCGTTTTTCCAGAAATGCTTGAATGCCCTCTTTATGGTCTTCCGATTTAGCTGAGAGCGCTTGAGTTTCGGCTTCTAAATTTAATTGATCATCCAGAGAATTATTAAGGGAATAATTCAATAATTTTTTGGTATATCCCAACCCCTTGGTAGGCATTTCAGAAATGGATTTAGCCAACTCTAATGATTTGGATTCAAACTCATCATCCTCATACACAGCATAAATCATTCCCATTTGTTCCGCTTTTTCAGCAGATACGGATTCACCCGTCATCATGATAGCTGTAGCCTTAGGAAGACCAATGAGTCGAGGTAGAAAATAGGTGCCACCACTATCTGGTACAAGTCCGATTTTGCAGAACGCCTGAATAAAATTGGCTGATTGGGTAGCCGTGACAATATCACAGGCTAAAGCCAAATTAGCGCCTGCTCCAGCAGCCACACCATTGACAGCTGCAATTATCGGCTTGTCAATCGCACGAATTTTCTTTATAATGGGATTATAATGCTCTCTAACAATCTTCTCGATTTCCGGTCCTTTTGGATCGATAGCCTCTTTTAAGTCCTGCCCTGCGCAGAATGCTTTTCCCGCACCGGTAATAAGGATACAGCGAATAGAATCATCAGATTCACATTTTACTAAGGTATCTTGTAGAGCCAATGCCATTTCTCGAACAAATGAGTTATACTTCTCCGGTCGGTTTAAGGTGATTTTCCCTACAGCATCTATTTTTTCAAATTGTATCATTTAAATTATATTTGCTTAAAATGATGAAATATTTCAATACAGTCATTACATTTGTAAAGAGCTTTACAGGCTGTGGATCCAAACTCACTAATTACTTGTACATTTTGCGAATCACATTGTGGACATGCTACTTCTTGGGAAGGAGGTGCAATTCCGGCTTTCTTCAATTTTGATTTCACTTCATCACTCATCCAGTCTGTAGTCCATGGTGGTGCCAAAGCTGTATCGATTTGGTAATTGGTAATTCCTTCCGTTTCCAAATGACGAATAATTTCCTCTTTCATAAAGGAAAATGCTGGGCAGCCGCTGTAGGTAGGTGTGATGGTAATATTGAATTGATCATCATCAAATTCTACATTCCGTACGATTCCTAAGTCCACAATAGAAACTGCTGGAATTTCAGGATCTGGGATTGTTTTTAGTAATTCCCAAATTGAAGCGGTAGTAACTTCTATTACCATGTGGCATCGGGATATGCCCGTTGTAAATATTGCATATCTGATAATAGATGACCTAAATGTTCTGTATGAATACCTTGCCTGCCACCGGTGGGCATATTGGCATCTTCCGGCCGATTTAATGTTGCTTCAGAAAGAACTTCGTTAATTATTTTATCCCATTCTATTTTTAATTTTGAACAATCCACACCAATTTTCTGCTCCAACATTTCATTATCAATTTCATTCATTTCAAATAATTCATTGGTGAACATCCATAAATTGTCAATTGCAGATTGCACCTTTTCATGGCTTTC
>DTTG01000171.1 GCA_012964845.1 Fidelibacterota bacterium | reverse complement strand
TTGAGTCTGGTCAATTAAGCGGCTATGCTGGAGACGTTTGGTTTCCACAACCAGCGCCTAATGATCACGTTTGGAGAACTATGCCTAATCACGGTATGACTCCACACACTTCAGGAACATCATTATCAGCACAGGCAAGATATGCCGCAGGCACAAGAGAAATATTAGAATGTTTCTTTGATAAACAACCAATTAGAGATCAATACCTAATTGTAAAAGATGGAGAACTTGCAGGAATGGGTGCCCACTCTTACAGTAAAGGCAGTGTAACTGAAGGATCAGAAGAAGCGGCAAAATATAAAAAATAAATGAAAAAAATAAGGGGAGCTTCCGGCTCTGATGTACAGCAGTGGAAATAGTAAACAGTAAAACCTGGGAGCTTGTGTATGTTAAGCTGGTTGATTCGTGCTGAAAAATGATTAGAGCCTCCATCCTGATACTCGGCATTGCCCTGATCTATCTATTCTTCTGGAAAAGACACATCCTGAAGAGCATTGTGGGAACACTGAAAATCAATCGCCTGTTAAGATTGAACCTTATGAGAATACTATCCCGGTTAATATTCAGACGATTTTAGATGCATACGTTTCCCATCATCCTGCTCATCTTCCTGGTTGGATGTGGAGGTGAATATGATACCGCAGAGTTTGTTTGGGAACAAAAGGCAGACAGTACCAAAACGGTATTAGATAAGGCGCTAAAAACAGAATGGATGGAAAAACAAGGGAAGGAGTTGATGGAGAAGGCAAAACAATTCTATCATGATAAATTACATAAAGAGAAAGAAGAAACAATTATACTGAACACAAATGCGCCTGAATGGACGGTCTCGGATTGGCTGAATTCAAAACCGCTCACCCTTAATGAGCTCCATGGTAAGGTAGTCCTTATTCGGTGGTGGACGGGACCCACATGCCCCTATTGTATTAACTCTGCTGCTGCATTAAATGAATTTCATGAAACATATAAAAATGATGGCTTGCAGGTACTGGGTTTTTATCACCATAAAGCAAAGAATCCCATTGATAAAGATGCCATTAAAGGATATACGGAAAAACGTGGTTTTAAATTTCCAGTAGCTATAGATCATGAATGGAAAACACTGAATGACTGGTGGCTGAAAACGAATAAGGGGAAATGGACCTCCGTTTCCTTTTTATTAGACAGGAAAGGAATTGTACGCTATATACACCCCGGTGGACAATATGTAAAAGGGGATGGTGAATATGAAAAACTGCAGCAGGAGATAGAAAAACTTTTAAAGGGAAAAATGTGATTTGGGTGGGTGGTTATTTTACCTATCCAGGTCTTCTTTCTGGATATTAATTTAATGAGCCAAAATAATTATTAAGGAGCCTGAGCATGCCAGAGCCTGATTATAAGATAGGTCAGCTGATAAAACATAAACTATTTGATTACAGGGGAGTAATATTAAAAGTTGATGATTCTTTTAAATCAACTGAGGAATGGTATAACAATGTAGCAAAGAGCAGGCCTCCAAAAGATAAACCATGGTACACAGTTTTAGTACATAATGCCATGCATACAACCTATGTAGCTGAACGAAACCTTGATATGGATGATAGCAATGGTGAAGTAATACATCCGATGGTACCAATATATTTTACTACCCTCAATAATGGGATTTACTCTAAAACCTCAAATTGGGTTAATGGTGAACCAACCATCAATCCTGAAATTGGTTTAAGCTGAATGTATTTATTATCTAAACGTAGCTCTCCAGTTCGACTTTCAGCCAATTAATTGTGGAATAAAACAATGGCAAATAATAAAGAAAAATGCCCTCGTTCAATAAGGGCAGATTATATAATTAGTTGACTGATTAATTTATATTGTCCAAATCGGGGACACGAATTTTTGAAGGGAACTAGAAATTAATACACCGGCAATGAATCATCCACCCGTTTGGCCCATTCATTGATTCCGCCAGTGAGATTAGCTACGGATTTAAAATTCTGGTTGGCCAGGAATTCACAGATCTGGGCAGAGCGGACACCCGTACGGCACATCACTACATAGTCCTCATCAGCGCTGAGTTCATCCAGGCGTTTGGGCAGTTCATTCATGGGGATGTGGATTGCGCCTTCCATTTTGGATATTTCCAGCTCAAAATCTTCCCGGACATCAATGATGGTGGGGGCTGCCCCATTTTCAAGTATTTTTTCTAATTCAATTACATCCATTTCCTTGTAATCAACCTTTTCCGTAACCGATTCAATGCCGCAGAATTGTTTATAGTCTATGAGTTTTGTTATAGTTGGATTGGTTCCACACACGACACAGTCATCATTTTTCTTAATTTTCAGTTCATTGAATTCCATTGCGAGGGCATCGAATAGCAGAAATCGGTTCACCATGAGATCACCAATTCCCAAAATTATTTTCAGGGTTTCGTTAGCCTGCAGGGTACCAATGATTCCCGGCAATACTCCCAATACTCCGCCTTCAGCGCAGGAGGGCACCAAACCCGGCGGTGGTGGCGAAGGATACAAACAGCGGTAACAGGGGCCATCTTCATAATTGAATACCGATACCTGTCCATCAAAACGATAGATACTGCCATAGACATTGGGTTTGTCTAAAAGTACACAGGCATCATTTACTAAGTAGCGGGTGGGGAAGTTATCGGTGCCATCTACTACCATATCGTAATCTTTGATAATTTCCAGTGCATTTTCAGATGACAGTGCCACTTCGTGGAGGATGTAATCAGTATGGGGATTTAGATTTACCAGCCGTTCTTTGGCTGATTCCAATTTGGATTTACCCTCTTGGTCTACACCAAAAAGTATCTGTCTCTGCAGATTGGAAATATCCACTACATCAAAGTCCACCATGCCGATAGTGCCTACACCAGCAGCTGCCAGATAGAGCGAAACGGGACTGCCTAATCCGCCTGCACCTACCACCAATACTTTGGCACCCTTAATTTTTTTCTGCCCCTCAATTCCTACTTCAGGCAGGGATAGATGCCGACTGTAACGGATAAATTCATCGGGAGATAATTTGGGCGCACCGCCAGCGATGGATGGAATTATGCGCACATCAGCGCCATCTTTTACTTCTGCATCCATGCCGCCTTTTTGCCGGATATCTTCACCATCAATGAAAATATTAACAAAATTTCTCAGACCACCATTTTCTTCAACTAAGTGGTTTTTTATCTCCGGATAGGCCTGAAATAGTTCACTTAAAACCTCTCCCACAGTACTGCTATTCACCTCTAATTTGGATTGTCCATCAGTAAATCGCCGCAGCGGAGAAGGGATTCTTAATTCACTTGACATTTATGCTTTCCTCCTTAATTATTTTAATGTTTTCTTCTATGAAAAATTTTCTGTCTCCATTTAATTGCCAGGAACGGTAACTCACAGCTTTTCCATTCTGCACCGATATGATAATATAACTGAATCCCGGCCAGGCATGATCGCGGTCAAAATCTGAGGGCTTATCCGGATGATCCGGATGGGAATGTACAATGCTGATAACCGATAAATCCCTCTCATCTGCTTCATCTTCCGCTTTCTGGTATGCCATGGGATCAATGAGAAAGCGCCGTTCGCGGTTTTCCTCTTTGGTGTTGGCTGCAGGGAGGTACTCCAGGCTAAAAGATTCATCCCCTTTGAAACTGCCCAAAATAAATCCGCAGCATTCATGAGGATAGTCTTCTTCTCCATGGGCTGAAAACTGATTTATAATTTCCTGCGTTAAATTTATTGCTGACATATTAACTCCATAGTCCGGCGCTGAAATAGCGGTCGCCGAAATCATTAAAAAGGGTTACAATTTTCCCGGATTCAATTTTTTCCATTAGCTTGGAACAGGCGGCTAAATAGGAACCGGAGGATTGCCCAACGAATAATCCATTTTTGGCTACTTTGTTACACCAGTGTTTGGCTTCGTCCGCGGTAACATAAATCCATTCATCTACAACCGACTCATCAAATATTTCAGGCACAATATCTTCTGGCGATCCTAAGGGTTTCAAGCCTTCAATACCCGGCCAGACTTCCGGACGAACCCCATGGATTTTAATATTGGGATAAACTTCTTTCAACCGTCTGCCGATACCGGTTATTGCGCCGCCGGTACCCACGCCCCCCACAAAATACTGAAATTCCCCATCCATCTGGCTGAGGATTTCTTCTGCAGTCCCATGGTAGTGAGAGAGCCAGTTATTATCATTGGCATATTGATCACAGAGAAAATATTTATCGGGTTCAGCATTCACCAATTTATGTACATGCCGCAGAGCCTCATCGTAGCCCTCACTGGGGTCGGTTTCAATAATATTGGTGCCATGGGCTATCATGCGTTGCTTCCTCTCCAGGCTGGCATTCCCAGGAATGACTATCTCAACCTGGTAACCCAAAGCATTGCCAATCATTGAGTATGCAATTCCGGCGTTTCCACTGGATGAATCAATAATGATTTTATCCTTGGTAAGTTCGCCGGATTCAATGGCTTGGGTGAGCATCCGTTTAACAGGCCTGTCCTTTAATGAACCCCCAGGATTCATCCATTCGGCTTTGGCAAACAGGGAAAAGTTGGAATTAGGTGTAAGAAAACTCACATCCATTAGAGGTGTGTTCCCAATAAGATCCAGTAAACCGGTGTTAGTAATTGATTCTGTTTCCATTATACTATATTAAAATTACAATATATTTATAAAAAAACCCCTTCTACTTTATCGGCAAAAGGGGTTTTTAATATTAAGACTATTCAAACCTTAAGCTGGCAATTCACCTCCTCCGTGACAACAACAATAACTTCTTTTGCTGTCGATTTTCATCACCATTTGGTTTGAATATTCTTTTTTCACGAAAAGAAATATAAACAACCTCCTCTAATAGATACAAGAAATAATTGAAGTACCAAAAAGGAGTTTTTATTGATCTCTGAAATCTAACAAAACTTTCCCAAAGTTTTTCCGATTTTGAATATATTCATGAGCCTTATCTGCTTCAGTAAAGGGAAATATTTTGTCAATCACTGGCGAGAGTTTATCTTCCTGGACAAGTTGAGATAAAGCTATTACTGCCGTCTGAATTTTATCTTCAGCTCCTGCCAGTCTGCCCAGGTGATAGCCCATAATACTTTTGTTTTGGCTCATGAGATCCATAGGTCTGTATTTGGGCATGGAAAAAACTTCCTTCATTGTGGTAATAAAACTAAAGGATTTACCCTTAACAAAACTCTGGTCTCCATAAATAATGAGTTTTCCCATTTTGCTGAGACATTTATAACTGATTTTCCAATTTTTGCCACCCACGGGATCAATAATTAAATCTACTCCACGGTTTCCGGTAAATTCCATTACTTTATTGTAAACATCTTCAACATTATAATCAATGCAGTTTTGGACGCCCATTTCTTTTAGTTTGGAATGTTTCCAATGAGATGCAGTACCAATAATATTTCCTCCTACAGCTTGAGCCAGTTGAATGGCAGCCGTACCTACACCACCACCAGCTCCATGAATGAGAATGGTTTCACCTTTCTGGAAATTTCCTAAATCAAACATCATCATATAGGCTGTCACATAAACGAGAGGGAATGCCGCCCCCTCTTCTAGGCTGAACTTTTCAGGTAAAGGCATAACCAGTGTTTCATCGGTGCAGATATGGGTGGAATAACTATTGTATTTACAGAATAACATCACTTTATCGCCGGGTTTGTGGCGGGTGACATTTTTCCCCACAGACTCAACTATGCCACATGCCTCGGCGCCTAAAGTTGTTGGCGGTTTTGGTGCTCCCGGGTACAAACGCATCCGTGCCATGATTTCCGAAAAGTTAATACCAGTAAAATGATTACGTACTAAAACCTCACCTTCACGCGGATTTGGATTGCGTTTCTCCCGTACTTGTAAAACACTGGGTGCACCGTATTTTGTAATTATTACTTCTTTCATATTTTTTTATTTATCTCATTTTGTGTTATAAGTGTATTTCAATAGCAATTGATTAAAAATAATATTGGAAAAACCCCTTTACCCATAAAATCATATCATCAAAAGAGCCGTCAAATATAAAATACTGAATGAGAGCAATAATAAGGAATATATCAATAAGAATGAGTCCTTTTTTGAAATACCATTCCTTGAAGATTGCTTTATCGAAAAATGAACTATTTTGGTTTTCCATTTTTATTTTCCAATTAATTCTAAAAATTCATCTTCTGAATATATGGAGATATTCAACTCCTCCGCTTTCATTAATTTGGATCCTGCTCCTGGTCCAGCTACTAGATAATCAGTTTTACTGCTGACGGACCCGCTGGCTCTGGCGCCCAATTTTTCAACCATGGATTGGGCATCCTTCCGGCTGAATTTTTCCAAACTTCCGGTGAAAACAAATGTCTTTCCTGTAAATTCAGATTCCTGAATTTGCTCGACAGCCTCAAATTGAATTCCCGCCTTCAAACATGCTTTAATTACCTTTTTGTTGGTATCGTCCTGGAAAAAGTTGACAATGGATTCTGCCATTATACCACCGATTTCATGAATGGCTGTTAACGCTTCTATCTCAGCATCCATTAGATTTTCAAGGTTCCCGCTAAACGATTTTTCCAATACCTTTGCAGCATGCTCTCCAACATTTCGAATTCCCAGGGCATGGATAAATCTTGCCATGGATGATTTTTTTGAAGCAGTAATTGCATCCATTATATTTTGAGCAGATTTTTCTGCCATGCGTTCCAATTCGGATAACTGATCCAGACTCAGGGAGTAAATATCGGCTACATTTTTCATCAATTTCTTCTCTACCAGTTGATCTACCAATTTGGTACCGAATCCGTCAATGTCCATGCAGCCTTTGGATACAAAATGGTCGATTCGGCCCTTTACCTGGGCGGAGCATTCCATATTCTGGCAGCGGGCCACAACTTCCCCTTCTGGTCGGAATACCTCATGGCTGCACACCGGGCAATTATTCGGTAGAGTAAATGGCAGGGATCCTTTTTGACGCTTTTCCAAAATAACTTTCACCACTTCCGGAATCACATCTCCAGCTCGTTGAATGAGAACCGTATCCCCAATGCGTACATCCTTGCGGTCAATTTCATCCTGATTATGGAGGGTGGCATTGGATACTACCACTCCGCCAACGGAGACTGGTTCCAATTTTGCAACGGGTGTTACCGCTCCAGTACGACCCAGACTAACCTCGATATTCAAAATTTTAGTAGTAACTTGCTGGGATTTCAATTTTCCGGCTATGGCCCAGCGGGGTGAACGGCTGCGGACTCCCAATTCATCCTGATGGGCAAATGAATTCACCTTGA
>DTTG01000170.1 GCA_012964845.1 Fidelibacterota bacterium | reverse complement strand
TGGAAAAATTTGGTGGTGATACAATGGAGCAGTTGAAAGCGCATATGAAGGTTTCAGGGAAGTATTAGGGAAATTAACCACGAATTAGCACAAATGAACACGAAAAATTAATCACAGATGGACACAGATGAAAAGATAACTGCAAAAATCCAGTACCCAACGCCAAGTACCCAAAACCTATTCTTAATCGGCATGATGGGCAGTTGGAAGTCCACTGTTGGGCGAAAACTGGCGGTGGCTCTTGACTTGGAATTTATTGATACGGACGATGCCATTGAAGAAGTGACGGAAATGAAGGTAGCCGATTTATTTCAGGAATTTGGCGAAGAAAAATTTCGAGAAATGGAAACGGCTTTTTTTGTGGAGAAATCCAAGCAGAACGGACAGTTATTCTCAACTGGTGGCGGGGTCGTCCTCAGCGCTGAAAATAGGAGTGTATTGCAGAAAAATGGTATAACCTTTCTGTTGGATGCATCTCCCCAAACTTTAGCAAGTCGAATCCATAATACAAGTAAACGCCCTCTTCTCACAGATTCTGATAATTTGGAAGAGAGGCTGCAGCTAATTTGGGATGAACGGCATCAATTTTATCTGGACAGTGCCCATCATGTTATTTCAACCGATGATCTAGAACCACCACAGGTATTGGATGAGATATTAAAGATATTGGAAGTTTCTAGTGCAGAGCATTAGCGTTCCTCTTCAAAATCGGTCCTACCCCATTTGGATAGAAAATGGCCTTCTGGCAAAACTGCCCGAATTATTAAAGCCCATGAATCAGAATCAGAAATGGGTGATATTCTCTCAAAATGAAATAATCAGTTTATATGGTAATAACCTTCGCGAGAGTTTAAAATCTGCAGGATTCCAAGTTGAATTGGTAGTTTTACCAGATGGCGAAAAAGCCAAATCTCTTTCAGCCCTTGAAGGGATATTTTCACAGTTAATGGAGATGGGCTGTGACCGCTCTTCTACATTTTTGGCATTGGGTGGTGGTGTGGTGGGAGATGCCGCCGGCTTCATTGCCGCCACTTTTATGCGGGGAGTGGACTATATTCAAATTCCCACTACATTATTAGCTATGGTAGATTCATCTATCGGCGGAAAAACCGGAGTGAACCTGCCGGCTGGAAAAAACTTGGTGGGTGTCATTTGGCAGCCAAAGGCGGTTGTGATAGACCCCAAGTTGTTAGAGTCATTACCAGAGCGAGAGATTTCTTCAGCCATGGGTGAGGTTATAAAATATGGCGCTATTTTGGATAGGGATATTTTTGATTTAATTTCCAGCAACCTTGAAGACCTCCTAAAATTGGCAAATCCCGAATTACTAACGAAAGTAATTGGCCGCTGTGCTAAACTGAAAGCAGATGTGGTAGCAGAAGATGAACGGGAAGGCGGCAAACGCCGTATTCTCAATTTTGGCCATACCATTGGTCATGCCCTGGAAACCAATTTTGGATTTGATACGCTTCGGCACGGTGAAGCCATTGCCTATGGAATGCTGGCAGCGGGAAAGCTTTCGATTGAAGATGGAAGAATGAAGAATGAAGATTTTGAGTTGTTAGAGGAAATAATTGGAAAACTACCACTCCCTGTCCTTCCTAAATTTGATCCCAACGATATTCTTCAAATCATGCAAAGGGATAAAAAAGTGCGGGGTAGGAAAATTCATTTTGTCCTTTTGGAAGAACTTGGGAAAGCGGTTATTGTGGATGATGTTGCAAAAAGATCAATTATTAACGCAATGGAGGGATTATGAACATTTTAGTAATCAATGGACCGAACCTGAATCTGTTGGGAACACGTGAACCAGAAATTTATGGTCCTGAAACATTGGAGGAGCTGATGATGTGGTTGGAAACCAGCCAACAGGGTTCGAACCATTCTTTCAAATTTTTTCAATCAAATCATGAGGGGGAGATTATTGATACCATTCATGATGAACGGCATTGGGCGGCGGGGATATTGATAAATCCTGCTGCATTTACCCATTATTCCTATGCAATTCGGGATGCTATTTCAGCCGTGGAGATTCCCGCCATTGAAGTGCATCTCAGTGATATTCAAAATCGTGAGGAATTTAGACAGATTTCTGTCATATCTCCGGTATGTGTCGATCAGGTTTCCGGGATGGGGAAGGACAGTTATTTAAAAGGATTAAAACTGCTTCTTAAACATGATGCTTAGTTTTCTCCCTTGCCTGAATTAACTCCTTCAACTTGGGTTTAACCCCTTTCTGAAATCGTTTAAGAGGTGCTGCTTTTGATGGGTCCTTCCTTAGTTTTCTCTGTTCCTCAATGGGCAATTCGGCAATTTTAGCGCATTCTGCTGAGCAGCAATTTTCAAATTCTTCTGAACATTTTTCACATTGGATGAATAAAATATGACAGGCTTGATTCTCACAGTTTGTATGTCTGCTTGAGGGTTCATCACATTGATGGCAATTACTGATGATATCCTTAGTAATTGCTTCACTCATTCGGTAATCAAATACAAAATTCTTCCCAATAAATTTTGATTCAATTTTCTTATTTTTCATCTGGTGGGAATATTCAATAATCCCCCCGTTTAATTGGCTCACATCCTTAAAATCGTGGTGCTTCAAATAGGCACTGGCTTTTTCACAACGAATACCACCGGTACAGTACAGTAATATTTTATGGTCTTCTTTTCCGGTGAGCTGTTCTTTCACATTTGGTAATGCATCCTTAAAGGTGTCAACATCCGGACAAATTGCATTTTCAAAATGCCCCACTTCACTTTCATAATAGTTTCGCATATCAACCACAACTGCCTTGGGATCACCCATAGCAGTATTAAATTCTTCAGCATTTAAATGAGTACCTACTTGGGAGGAATCAAATGTTTCATCGTCGATTCCATCAGCAACAATTTTATTTTTTACCCGCACAATTAATTTTAAAAATGATTGGTCAGCTTCCATTACCGAATTTTTAATATGCATTTTGGAAAATTCAGGATGACTATCCAACGTTTCAATAAAATTATCCCAATTTGGTTCTGGTACCGAAATCTGGGCATTGATTCCTTCTTTTGCGAGATAAACTCTTCCAAGAATATTAAAATCCAGCCATTCTTTATAGAGAATATTTCTCATTGATTGGGTGTCAACAATTTTCACGTAGCGGTAAAAAGAACAGGTTTTTCTTTTAAAGGTTTCCTGCCCTTGCTCCTGAATTAACTGAGTTTTATTTTTTCTATTAAATAAATTATTCTGTGCCATACTAAAATTTACAGTAAATTTTATTTCCAATTATCTATATTTTCAGAGAAACATCTACAAAAAAGTGCTTACAATAGCAGAAAAAATTACCATTAATGCTGATATAAATAAAATTTGGGCTTTCCTTATAGATTTTTCCCTCAGCTTGAATTTCAACAGGTTTCATACAAAATTGGAACTCCCAGCTCAATATTCAATCGGGAAATTGAAAAAATTTAAAATAGACCATAATTTTGGTTTTGGGAAATATGACATGGTTGCAGAAATCACCGATTGTATTCCGCCAAACAAACTTTGCTTATGGGAATATTGTGTTGATGATAAGAAGAAAGGTTTTCCCCACAAAGTTAAATTTCAAATTGAACCTGATGGAAATAAATGTACGTTGAGCTATACAGTAACCGGCACTTATGGAGGGAAAGTGCAGGATATGTCTTTCAAGCCAATACTTAAAGGTGTTGTGATAGAAGAGCTACTAAAAATAAAAAATGCAATCGAATCCTCAGAAAATGTTACTAAACCATTGGCATCTGAAACAGGTAAACCAATTTAAGCCGGTAGGTTGATTGTACCTCAAATCAGTCGTAAATTTATGCTCTCAAAAAAACTAACATTATCAAATAATATTAAATGGAAACCAATTTAAAAGAAATTAATAGTTATACCCGTCAGTTGGATATTACCATAGCCTGGGAATTGATTCAGGATGAATATGAAAAGGAGTTTTCCCGAGCTAGGTCTTCCTTCAGCATGAAAGGGTTCAGAAAAGGCAAAGTACCAGAGCAAATTGTAAAGAAAAATTTAGGACCGTCAATTGAAGCTCACTTCGCAGAAGATTCAATTAATTCATATTACCGACAAGCATTGGATGAATTAAAATTAGCACCCATAAATCAAGCATCCATTGATAATTTAGAATTTAGAGAAGGATTAGCCCTGTCTTTTTCTGCACGGTTTGAAGTTAATCCTGAAATAATGTTACCAAAATATCAAAAGAAATTTAAAATAAAAGCAGTTAGGTATATGGCGGGGAGTGAAGATATTGAACAGGCACTCACCCAATATCAGGAGCAGCATGCTTCGATAAAAACTATTGAATCCGGAGCAGAAACAGGCCATTTTATCCGAGGAGATTTCAATGTATTAGATGATAGTGGTTTACCAATTGTGGGAAGTAAAATGGAAAATCAATATATCCGATTGGGTTTTGGACTGTTTAAAGAAGATGCCGAAAAAGTATTCATTGGCGCTAAAGAAGGGGATGAGGTAACCGTTTCCATCCAAAATAAAGAGAATACAGTAAAATATCATGTGAAAATAAATCGGGTAGAGGAACAAATATTGCCGGACATTGATGACGAATTAGCCAAAACAATTAATGAAAATACCAATACTTTGACCGAACTGAAAAATGTTATTAAAGATGAACTCCAAGCCTCATTGGATAATGATCATAAGGAATTGGTTCGCAAAGAAATTATCGACTATTTTGTTCAGAATACAAAAGTGGAAGCCCCGGAGTCAATGGTGTCATTATATTTGGAACAAATAAAGGATGATTTAGAAAAAAGAAATCAGCCATTTGACGAAAAACAGATGAAAGAAAATTACCAGTCTCACTCCGAATGGAATATTAAGTGGTATCTTATAAAAGATCAAATTATTGAAAATGAAGCATTGGATATTTCTGATGAAGAATTAGATGGTAAAATTCAAGATACCATTTCAAAAAATCAGAAAAATGAAACTCAAATCAAGTCTTTTTATAAACAATCTAAAAATAAACAGCAACTGTTTAGTAAAATGTTAATTGATAAACTTTTTGCAAGACTTTCTGAATTTGCGAAAGTAAAAGTAGTGGAGGAATCCACTAATGAATTACGTAAAAAACAAGCAGCTTAATAAAATGGAGAACACATATAGTATGTTAGTACCAATGGTGGTAGAACAATCTCCCCAAGGGGAGCGCGCGTATGATATTTATTCACGATTATTGAAGGAAAGAATCATTTTTCTGGGATATCAGATTGATGATCATATTTCGAGTTTGATTATTGCTCAGCTTCTCTTCCTTGAAGCAGATGATCCGGAAAAGGAAATATTTATGTATATAAATAGCCCAGGTGGAGTGATTACATCCGGCTTCGGAATTTTAGATACTATGAATTACATTAAACCTGATATTTGCACAATTTGCATGGGACAGGCAGCCAGCATGGCTGCAGTTCTACTCAGTGCCGGGACAAAAGGGAAAAGATCGGCATTGGAAAATTCCAGAGTAATGATTCACCAGCCATTAGGTGGATTCCAGGGGCAGGCGTCAGATATTGAAATTCATACCAAGGAAATTCTCTATCTTCGGGATAAACTTAATAAAATATTAAGTGCTAATTCGGGCAAATCTGTTAAAACTATCGAGAAGGATACAAACAGGGATAATTTCATGTCCGCAGAAGTTGCATTGGAATATGGATTAATTGACCAAATTGTTAAAACACGCTAATGAGAAATAAAACATTAACTGAACGGATATTGGACTGCTCCTTTTGCGGTTCTTCTGAAGGAGATGTAGATTTTTTAGTAGAAGGTGATGGCGTATTTATCTGCGATGTTTGTGTTACCAAAGCGAATGACATTGTTAAGGAAAACCTTCGTAAAAATTTATATGGACTAACCTTCAATCTTCAGACTCCCAAAGACATAAAAAATATGCTGGATCAGTATATTATTGGACAGAATATAGCAAAACAGACCGTTGCAGTTGCTGTTTATAATCATTATAAACGTATTAATTCTCAACATGATAGCTCGGATGTAGAAATTGAAAAAAGCAATATTCTCCTTGTTGGTCCTACAGGTACAGGAAAAACATTAATCGCCAAGACTTTGGCAAAATTACTAAATGTTCCCTTTGCAGTGGCTGATGCCACTGTTTTGACAGAAGCTGGGTATGTGGGAGAAGACGTAGAAAACATTTTAGTCCGACTGTTCCAGGCCGCGGATTTTGATGTAGATCAAGCAGAAATGGGTATTATTTACATTGACGAAATTGATAAAATTTCCAGAAAGTCAGGCAATCCTTCTATCACCCGGGATGTATCAGGAGAAGGTGTCCAGCAGGCACTATTAAAAATATTGGAAGGAACAAAAGCAAATATTCCTCCGAAGGGTGGTCGAAAACATCCTGAGCAGCCCTTAGTTACCATTGATACTTCAAATATTCTATTTATTTGTGGTGGTGCATTTCAGGGATTGGAAGAAATAATTGAAAAGCGTGTTTCTGGTGGGGGAATTGGTTTTATAAGAGAGATTAAAACAAAAGTTAAAGACAGTCACCTATTTTCAATGACCCAACCAGAAGATTTACTTAAATATGGATTTATTCCAGAATTAATTGGCAGGCTTCCGGTTATTTCTCCACTGGAAGAACTATCAGACGAAGCACTTCTCTCCATTTTATCTGATCCGAAAAATGCACTGGTAAAACAATACCAAAAATTATTTGAATTGGAAGATGTACATTTAGAATTTACACCTCAAGCATTAACTGAAGTCGTAAATGAAGCTAAAGCCCGAAAAACCGGTGCAAGAGCTCTGCGTTCAATTTTAGAAAATACGATGTTGGATATCATGTATGAAGTCCCATCTTTAGATAATATTGACACCTGCATTATTACGGATGAAGTTATCAGAAAAAAAGGAAAACCCATCTATAAATTGCTGCGTAAATCAGCTTAATCCCCTTTATCAGCGATTTTTACCCTATTAAAATTGTTGGTTCCGTCACAAGATTGTACCCTATTTCACATTAAATTCCTTCAGGATTCGTATGCAAAACGAAATTAATAAATATGAAGAATTTAGATAAAATCATAACAAATATTCTCATACTGACTTGGGTTGGGCTTAGTTGTTCAATTCTCAAGGCAGAAGTAGTAATTACGGAGTTTTTTATATTACAAGCTGATAATAGCCATGCTCCTCAATATGTAGAGTTATATAATAATAGTAATTCTCTAATCGATTTAACAGATTGGTCAATTACAACTGGGGATGGTGACGTTATTTTGGAAAGTCCACTT
>DTTG01000169.1 GCA_012964845.1 Fidelibacterota bacterium | reverse complement strand
GATATCTAAGGTATCTGGAAAATCAGGGTAATAGCAGCATGCCGGATTTTCATCTCATTACTACAAACTACCAGGATATTTATTGCGGTGGGTGGTTTTATTTTGGTGATTTTGATTTTGATGGACAAAAAGACCTTATGGCTCAAAATGGTGAAAATTCTGATCAAATTTCCTATTTAAAGAATGTGGGGGGAAGCCTGTATTTTATTGATTTATTATCAGGCAGTAGTGGAGAATTTGTCACAAGCAGTTCAGTTATGACACCTACATTTTCTGATATTGACAATGATGGAGATTTAGATTTTTTCACTGGTAATATGACCGGGACATTAACCCATTATGAAAATACAGGATTAGTTGAAGGAATCCCACAATTTGACTTTATTACTGATTCCTGGCAAGATATTTACATTGTGGGAGGTATGCGAACAGACGATCGCCACGGTGCTTCAGCAATTACTTTTATTGATTTAGATGGAGATGGTGATTTAGATTTGAGTTGGGGTGATTATTTCCAACAAAGCCTGTATATTATTTGGAATTCCGGAACTCCGGAAGCTCCGGTAATGGTTGAGATAACTACTCAATTTCCACCTAATGACCCAATTATATCTGCTGGACAGAATATGCCCACCTTCGCTGACTTAGACGGTGATGGAGATGAGGACCTTTTTGTAACGGTGCTTTCCGGTGCTTATGGTAACCAACTTGTAAATAACTTTTATTATTATAAAAATACAGGCAGTAATTCTAATCCGGAGTACAGTTATATCACCAATAATTACTTTTCTACCCTGGATATATTCTCGAACAGCTCTCCCGAACTTATCGATATTGACAACGATGGAGATTTAGATCTTTTTATAGCTAATCAGTATGACCTTTCTGAAACACCCTGGGTAGGGAAAATTCATTTCTTCAGAAATACGGGAAGTGAATCAAATCCTCAATTTGAAGAAGAAACTACATCATTGTTAAACGAAAATATGGGGCAAATGCTCTCGCCGGAGTTTGGTGATCTGGATGGAGATGGCGATATGGACCTTCTGGTAGGTGATTTTAATGGTTTTATTCAGTATTTTGAGAATACCAGTTCCAACAATAACTTGACATTTTCACCAATAGAAAATGTTGGGAATATTGATCTTTCAGGAAATTCAGTACCTACACTTGGCGATTTGGATGGAGATGGTGATTTAGACATGCTCGTTGGACAGTTAAATGGGTCGTTGGTATTTTACCGAAATGTCGGCAATACCTCCCAATATAATTTTCAGATGGAACCATTTGATGATATAGAGGTGGAAAATAATTCAGCCCCGGAACTGTTGGATGTAGATGGAGATGATGATTTGGATTTAATACTGGGATCTGGGAGCGATGGGATGCTAGAATTTCGAAATATTGGAAACACCTCTAATTTTCAATACCAACAATCTTCAAACTCAGAATATCCTTTTATTGGTGTGAATATAAAACCAGCGATGGGGCAACTTTTGAATTCGGATACCCTAGATTTTATTATTGGCGTTTCCACAGGTGGAGTTTACCATTTACGAAAGGAAATTTGCTCCTTACCGGGTGACCTCAATGGAGATGGTGGCTTTAATGTGTTAGATATTGTCACCTTAGCCAACTGTGTACTTGCTGGGGACTGCTCCGAAATAGAAAATGGTTGTGCGGGTGATTTAAATGGAGATGGGGGCTGGAATGTCCTTGATATTGTCACCTTAGCAAACTGTGTATTGGCTGGAAACTGCGCAGGTTAAGTAAATTATACTGATGAATCAAGGCTTACAATGAAAAAT
>DTTG01000168.1 GCA_012964845.1 Fidelibacterota bacterium | reverse complement strand
AATATGAAATTCAATTTTTCAAAGTAGTTTTACATCATCTGAATCAGGATGATATTAGATAAATTTTAGAGGGAAAATGAAATTTGCAAATTTTACCTTAGAAAAGATATCTCCAAAATATTATCAATTATTGTTCAATTACTATAACGGTAATAAAAATCATTTAGAGCTCTGGGAACCTACGAGAATTGATAATTATTATACTTTAGAATTTCATATTAATAGAACAGATGAGCGGCTACAATTAATGGATGAAAAAAAATCTATGCATTTTATCATGCTTAATGATTCAAAAAGTGAAATATTGGGAGTGTGTAATTATACAAAAATTAAGGATGGAGCGTGTTGGCTGGGATACTCAATATCTAGTAAGTATGAGGGGATGGGGATTATGTATGAAGCTGTAGTAAGTAGTAATAATTATATGTTTACTCAATATCCAATTTGTCAGATAAATGCTGGAGTTATAACCAGGAATAAAAGGAGTATAAAACTAATTAACCGATTATTTTTTAAACCAACGGGTAACTTTCAAAAAATGGAAATAAATAGAAAAGTAGAACAGCTGGAAATTTACAATTTAATTAAACCTGACAAATAAAATCCCTTTGCTAAAGTCAGATAATTTTATTGTATCCTATGATTATATAGCTGGAGATAGAATTCTATACTTTCTTCATAAATTGCAGTATATTCAATAGGTGTTTTTTCACTCTTTTTTTGGTAAGCTTGAAAACTCGTTGACTGTTCTACAGCATTATACCAATGCTTTCCCCAGATCCCATCAGAATTTCGCCGCCCTTTTGGCCACTTGAGCATCTTGTCTGTAAAGGGAATATCCAATATACGGCATAATTTTTTTAGCATAGACCCTGGATCTATCAGGATATCTTTTGAATCCAGAACAATTGGAGGAACTCCCCTTTTTTCTTTAAGCTGTGTAAATAAATCAAATTGTTGTGGAAACCCCAATTGATAAACAGAGGTAATCTCATATTTTTTTGTATAAGATAAAATAACCTCCTTTGGATCACGAATGAGGAAGCAATTGAAAACCTTTTCCGCCCACTCCAGATCAACCCCTGGCAAATTATGCTGCGCCATATGCTTTTGATACCAAACTGATTTTTCATCTGGAATGGTATTTGTGAGATAGTCTGATACTGCAGCCCAATTAGGATTCCCCGATTTTATCACTTCATCCCGCATGGGATGATCTACATTGGTATGCTGTAAGTAATGAGCATAAAATGGTTCATCGGTTACGAACGTATCCTCGCGATTTTCAAATGAGCGCATGAGCGCTGTAGAAATATTCCGTGGCCCAGACCACATAGCTATTTTTACAGCATTCAATTTGGTTCTCCCGGATACAGGGTGGCAATTTTTGATTTGTAAAGATGATATAACCCTCCCGTTATTAAACCGCAATTTCCATTGCCAATAGTGGTATCATCAACTTGTATCGCTGGAATTACACCGGCAAAGGTCCCTGTAACAAAAACTTCATCTGCAGAATAGACATCTTTCATTTGAAAATTTTTCTCGAAAACGGGAATATGGTTTTCACGGCAAAGTTTGATAATGTTTCCACGGGTAATTCCCGGCAGACAATATTCACCTGTGGATGTCCACACTTCTCCATTTTTAACAATAAAGAAATTGGTAGAATTACAGGTGGAGACGTTGTCATTCATATCCAGCATTATACCTTCATCAAAACCTTTTTTGTCTGCCTCCAGGCAACCGAAAATGCAGTTGAGTTTGCTCAGGGTATTCAGGCGGGGATCTTGGGAGTTTTGACTTCCTC
>DTTG01000167.1 GCA_012964845.1 Fidelibacterota bacterium | reverse complement strand
ATCAGCTTTTTCTCGAACCTGAATGGCATAATTCAAATCAGATTTATGTAAATGGTTTTTCTACAAGTATGCCTAAACATATTCAGGAGCTTGCTCTCAGAAGTATTTCAGGGCTTGAAGATGTACAATTAATACGTCCGGGTTATGCAATTGAATATGATTATTTTCCGTCATCACAATTAAAATGTACCCTTGAGACAAAAAAAATAAATGGGTTATATTTTGCGGGACAGATGAATGGTACCTCTGGCTATGAAGAAGCTGCTGCACAAGGATTAATCGCCGGTGCAAACGCCGGACTAAAACTCTTGAACAATGATCCTCTCGTTTTAGGTAGAGATAAAGCCTATATTGGGGTGTTAATTGATGATTTGATTACCAAAGATATAAACGAACCCTATCGTATGTTTACCTCCAGCGCAGAATACCGACTATCTCTCCGTGCCGACAATGCTGCGATGAGATTGACAAAAAATGCATATGATATAGGTTTAGTTAAAGAAAAGCAGTATGCATTATTTAACACCATTGAACATTCTGTCTCTGAAATTAAGCATCATTGTAATAAGATTATTGTGAAAATAGATAATAAAAATATACCTCTCACTGATTATTTAAAGCGTCCGGAAAATACAATCTTTAATGGTAATCGGGGAAAGTTTATTTTAGAAAAATATCCCTATGAATCAATTTTCACTGCAGAAACAGATATTAAATATGAAGGATATGTAAAAATTGAAAATGCCCGGGTAAACAAATTATTAAAAATGGAGGCTGTTAAAATCCCAACTCTTTTCGACTACTCCTCATTGACCAACCTTTCTTCAGAATCAAAGGAAAAATTGTGCAGGGTCAAGCCTGAAACCCTGGGTCAGGCTTCCAGAATAGCTGGTGTCCGCCCATCAGATATAGGCGTTCTCGCTATTGGTCTCAAATCCTTTCCCTAACTGTTTCACGTGAAACAGTTATCCCCAATTACCACTATTTTAGAATCCCTTCCTTCTCTGAATTCTGGAGAGGGTTTGCTTATTCAGGGATTTCATCCAGACCTGTTTCTACCACTAATTAGAGCCGTTCATTGTAAGCTGTTTATAGCTGTTCCAGATGATAGTTTTTCTTCAATAGCTAAATATTTATCACCTATCTGGGATGATGATTCGGTTGTTTTTGTAGCACAACCATATGGTGATAATAATGTTCCGCCTGGGTTTGCTTATTCTGAAAATCACCTTATAATACGGGCAAAAGAACTGTTGGCTGGGGGGTTAGAGCCCATACAAACAGTCCTTTGTTCCGTAAGCGGGTTCTCATTGCCTGTTTTAGGTTGTGGGATTAAAAATAAATTGGAGTTTTCTGCTGCAGTATCTTTTGGCGACTGTCATAATTTTTTGGTTATAGAGAATTATGTGTTGGTTGATTTTGTTGCAATGCCGGGCGAATTTTCCGTGCGAGGGGGTTTAATTGACGTTTTCCCCTTTTCTTCTAGTGGTCCTTATAGAATTAACTTTTTAGATGATATTCCAACTGTTTTTCGTTTTAATATAGATTGCCAACTAACCACTACCAAGGTGGATAATTTTATTTTGTCTTCCATTGGCAATAATGATCCCTTGTCGTTTAATGATGTTTCCCTTAAAAAGTTTTTATATGTAGATTTTGATGGGTCTGGCAGGCTTTGTATTGGGGACCTTTCTGTATATCAAAAACATCTGGAATTGAAAACTGTGACTCATAGGCAGTTTTATAATATGGATAAGGCGGCATTTAAATCTGTTTCTGCCATAGATGGTCTATCATCTGTTGGGGTGGTG
>DTTG01000166.1 GCA_012964845.1 Fidelibacterota bacterium | reverse complement strand
AAAAATAAACTTGCTACCGTAATTAACAATTCAGATGATTTCGTTCAATTTTTAATCCTTCTGGATAATACATCAAAATTAAAAATAATCAGTGAAAAAATGGTAAATTTCCTTGCTGAACAAAAACAAGCTTCTGATGCTATTATTGAAGCGATATTTACCCATGATTAAAATAAAGATTTTTTTACTCATTCTTTTAAGCACATCCATTTCGGCAAGTACTCCCAATTTTGTGGGAGAAGAATTAAAGTATTCAGCGGGATTTAGATTATTCCCAGCTGGAAATGCAATACTTTCACTTACATCCGACTCTCTAAATGGAAAGCCTGTCTTACTACTTTCAACTTCCGTAAAAACAAATTCCTTCCTAGATGCTTTTTATACAGTCCGAGATGAAACACTTTCCTGGCTGAATATAGAGGATTTTTCGCTCTTAAAAACAGTTAAAGAAATTCGAGAAGGGAAATATCACCGCAATCATTCAGCACACACCCAAGGAGATAGCCTCCTTATTTGGAATAAAAAATATTTTACCATTACAGAGCCAGTTTATGACCCTATTGCCTTTATTTATTTTCTACGGAGTCAGAAATTATCACTGGGAGATTCATTTCATTTTTTATCTGCCGGTGAGAAAAAGGTAAGAGAAGTGTGGGTTAATATAACGGCGAGAGAATCGATAAAAGTTCCTGCTGGTGATTTTGACTGCTTAAAAGTAGAACCTGTTTCTCCTGATGGAAAATCACTGTTGAAAAATAATGGTGAATTACGAGTCTGGCTTTCAAATGACAATAAAAGACTTCCGGTTAAAATTGAAATGAAAACAAATGTTGGAACCATGGTAATGAAATTGAAGGAAATCAAACAAAGATAATAGTAAATTATGAATAAATAAACTGGAGATAATCATGTCTGAAGAATCAACACCAGCAATTGAAACCACCCCCTCGAAAGATGAACGAACTTGGGCTATGCTCTGCCATTTCAGCACTTATATTGGATTTATCTTCCCATTTGGGAATATTATCGTTCCCCTTATTATCTGGTTGTCAAAACGAGAAGATCTACCATTAGTGGAAGACCAGGGAAGAGAAGTCTTGAATTTCCAGATTAGCATGACAATTTATTTCATTATTTCCGGAATACTATGTATCATTTTAATTGGAATTCCAATTCTAATAGGACTTATAATATTTGATTTTATAATTACAATCGTTGCTGCAATCAGTGCGAATGATGGAAAATACTACAGGTATCCAATTAATCTGAAGCTCATTAAATAAAACATTTTTGAAAATGAAATTCATTATTACCGTAAATCCCCATGGAGGGAAAAAATTGGGTCCGCGGCTTTTAAACCGAGTGAAGCCCCTATTTGAAGCTAAAGGCATAGAATTATTTGTGGTAGAAACTACCTTCGCTGGTCATGCAAAAGAGCTTGCCAATCAATTAAACATCACAGAATATGACGGATTTATTGGGATTGGTGGGGATGGTACACTGCATGAAATTATTAACGGTATGCTTTCCCGTCATGATGGACGTAAAATCCCCATTGGTATAATTCCAGGTGGTTCTGGAAACTCGTATATGCATGATCTCCAACTCACAGATCCCTTGAAAGCAGCAAAGGCAATTATTAATGGGAAAACTCGAGCATTAGATACTGCTAAAGTTGAAGTGAATCATATAATAAAATATTCAAATAATATGATTGGATGGGGATTAGTTACTGATGTAGGAAATCAAGCAGAGCATTTTCGTTGGCTGGGAACCAATCGATATACCATCCTTAGTGTGGTAGAAGTTCT
>DTTG01000165.1 GCA_012964845.1 Fidelibacterota bacterium | reverse complement strand
GCATCCATGCATGTGAAAGTCGGATCGTTATCTGACCCATCAGATGCACAGGGATTGGCACACTTTCTAGAGCATTTGTTATTTCTCGGTACTGAAAAATATCCTGATGTGGAAGATTACAAGATGTACCTATCCAACAATGGGGGCTATTCCAATGCCTATACTGCTGAAGATCATACCAATTATCTATTTGAGGTGATCCATGAAGCATTTGAAGGAGGATTGGATCGTTTTTCACAATTTTTTATAGCACCTGCGTTTAATCCGGATTATACCAAACGGGAGCAGAATGCGGTAAATTCAGAATTTCAGAAAAATTTAGAGCATGATTATTGGCGTATGCGTCAAATAAAACGGACTATTTATAATGATGATCATCCCTCCAATCATTTTGAGATTGGTTCATTAGAAACATTGGAAAAAGTGGACCGCCAGGTTTTACTGGATTTTCACCAAAAATATTATTCTGCAAATCAGATGGCATTGGCATTACTGAGTAAATATCCCATTTCAGATATGGAAGAATGGGCTCGCACTTATTTCAGCGAAATTAAAAACAATCAAGCTCCGGATATTGAATATCCTCCGGTATATCTTTCTGAGAAAGGGGTATTACGATTAATTCGTGTGAAGCCGGTGAAAGATAAAAAGGAATTGGGGCTCGAATTTCCATTACCCATTAATTTATATCAATATTATGAGGAAAAACCCATGAAGATTTTAGGCAGCCTCATGGGGCATGAAGGTCAGGGAAGTTTATTATCATTTCTGAAAGAAAAAGGTTTGGCAACCGGTCTCAATGGCGGTGGTAGTCCGGATACCCCCGATTATGGCTCGGCAGGTGTTCATATTCAGCTTACCGAAAAAGGCGTTGAAAATTACCAGGATGTGTTGGGTTATTTTTTCTCGTATGTGGACATGCTGAAACGGGAAGGATTTAAAGAATACCTTTTTGAGGAACAGCGGACTTTAGCCCGTTTGGAGGAGGTATATTCCGATAAAGGTGAAGGAACCTGGAAGGCAGTCTCCTTTGCTAATAACCTGGCATTTTATCCCATGGAAATTGCCCATCGTGTAGAATACCATTATGGTAATCCTAACCCTGACACATATATGAAGGTACTATCTTATATTAGACCTAATAATATGCTCTGTGTACTGTCAGACAGCGGACAGGAAACACCATTGGAAGAGTTCTGGTACAAATCCAATTATAATTATGAAGAAATAGATGGCAGTGCTTTTGAGGAATTGTTAACTCCCAAAATGTACCAACAATTACATCTTCCTGAGCCCAATCCGTATTTGCCTGAAAATGCCAACTTACTGTCTGAATCTAATAATTTAAGCCCACATCCGATACTATTGGAGGATTCTAAGGGACTTAAGCTGTATTGGGGCAGGGATACTGATTTCCAGCGCCCAAAAGCATCCTATAGATATAAAATTTATTTTCCGAATAAGTATACTGATTTACACAGCCAGGTTCTCATGACTCTTTATATCGCTGCGGTTAATGAGTCCATGAACGAGGCTTCTTATCCTGCGCGATTGGCGGGTATGAATTATAATGTATCCAATGATGCTGAAGGAATTTCTATTGTTGTTAACGGATATAGTGACTCCATTGATGATCTTTTAAGGGAAGTACTGGCGAATATGAAAGATATTACGATTCCTGAAAGTCAGTTTGAAGC
This sequence comes from Fidelibacterota bacterium, assembly GCA_012964845.1. Taxonomy (GTDB): domain Bacteria; phylum Fidelibacterota; class Marinisomatia; order SCGC-AAA003-L08; family D37C17; genus D37C17. The sequence continues at coordinate 122 of DTTG01000165.1, read as the reverse complement.
GCTCCGGGATAAAATGATCCGGGATTGGAATAATGTTGCCTTGGGAAATGCTACGGGTATTGCCCGTGAAGGCATGCGTAAAATGCTTAGAAAATATTATTATGATAGTTCGGAAATGGCTG
>DTTG01000164.1 GCA_012964845.1 Fidelibacterota bacterium | reverse complement strand
GTGTGATAGTATCGTTCAATTCAGATTCGCGTGAATTAGCACGGCGGATGAATACTGAAGCAGCCAAAGGGGTGAAATATGGTAATCTTTCTGAAGAAGAAGCTTTGAAGCTGGTGACAATTAATCCAGCTATACAGTTAAATATTGATAAGTGGGTGGGCTCTCTGGAAGTGGGAAAAGATGCAGATTTTGTAATTTGGAGCGATCATCCTCTTTCTACCCGAGCCAAATGTGAGCAGACATGGATTGATGGAATTCAATATTTTTCACTGGATAGGGATGCAGAGCTAAAAGTAAGAGATACAGAATTACGAAATAAATTGGTGAGTAAAATTTTATCAAAGAAAAGTGATGTTAAGGGAAAAAAGTGGAATCACAATGAAAAGAAATCTGCAAATCATCATAATTGTCTGGAGAAATTATGAAATTGATATACCCCACGACACTTCTTATTAGCTTCATATTTGCTTCGGATCAAATTCCGGGACCTCCTCAGGATCACCCCATTATTTTTACAGGAGCTACCATTCATACCGTATCCCATGGGGTCTTAGAAAATGCAGAAATATTATTTGATGGCGGAAAGATTATTTCAGTAGGTCACAACCTTTCTGCAATGTACAAAATTGAAAAAATTGATGCTACCGGGAAGCATATTTTCCCTGGACTTATTTCTGCTGGCTCAACTTTAGGCTTACAGGAAATTGGCGCTGTTCGTGCTACCCGTGATTATGCCGAAGTGGGGAGTATAAATCCCAATGTTCGGGCGAATGTAAGTTATAATCCCGATTCTGAACTCATACCTATTTCTCGATCCAATGGTATTTTATTGGCACTGTCTGTACCTCGGTCAGGGCGAATTTCTGGTACTTCTTCACTCATGATGTTAGATGGCTGGACCTGGGAAGATGCCACCCTGAAACATCCGGTGGGGCTGCATTTATTTTGGCCATCCATGAAGGTACCAAAAAAAGACAAGGAGAAGGAGGATAAAACTGAAAAAGATTCACGCCTAAAATCTATTCAGAAAATTGATGATTTGATTCAGGAATCCCGCGCTTATTTGAAGCTGAAAGAATCCGGGAGTTCATCCTATAAACATGATCTGCGATTGGAAGGAATGCTGCCCATTTTGACCGGGGACATTCCAGTATTCATACATGCCAATGAAGTCCGGCAGATTGAGGCTGCTGTGTACTGGGCTGACCGCCAAAATCTGGAAATGGTTTTGGTTGGGGGTAAAGATTCATGGCGCACAACCACTCTTTTAAAAGAGAGAGAAATTCCGGTCATTTATACGAAGACACACTCTACACCCATGCGCCGTTTTGAAAATTATGACCAAGCCTTTACCACACCATTTCAATTATACGCAGCAGGTGTTAAATTCTGTATTTCCAACAGTGAATCTACCTTCCAGACACCTCATATTCGGAATTTACCCTATTATGCGGCAAAAGCTGCTTCCTATGGATTACCATGGGAAGAGGCATTGCGATCTATCACACTTTCCACTGCAGAGATACTAGGTGTGGAAGAAAGCGTTGGATCTCTGGATGCCGGAAAAGATGCTACTTTTTTTATAGCTAATGGAGATATTTTAGATATTAGGACTCAGGTTGAACGCGCCTATATTCAGGGAAGAGAAATTGATTTATCTGATAGACATAAAATGCTTTATGAAAAATATAAAGTAAAGTATCAGCAAAAAGGATTATTGAAAGCGCCAGTTTCAGAATAATCCGCATATTTTTACATCTTGTAACAAAGTTCTTTTAGCTACCGACGATTACCTCCTCTTAAATTACATGTTAGTTTAAACCATATCGGATAACTGTAAGGA
>DTTG01000163.1 GCA_012964845.1 Fidelibacterota bacterium | reverse complement strand
ATCATCTTATGCATTTGCAGCTGCATCCTTACTGGCAGGTTTTCAGCCAATATCCATTCTACAATTTGTTGAGGGTCAATTTCACCAAAGGTAGGCGAAAATAATAATGTGCATATTTTGTCCAGTGAGTATTCCGTAATACGATCTTTTGCCCAATCAAAATCTTCACGGTTGCCAATGACAAATTTTACTTCATCATGAGCCTGAAGATCATCCACAATGGACCATAAATTCTTCTTCACCATTCCACTGCTTGGGCATTTGAAGTCCACTATTTTAACAACCTTTTTAGGCACATCAGAAATAGAAAGCGATCCACCTGTCTCCAACATTACTTCATAATTACTATTTACCAATTCATTCAAAAGATCAATACATTCATCCTGAAATAGGGGTTCACCACCAGTAACTTCTACCAAATTGCAGTCCCATTGTTTTATTTCACTCATGATATCGGTAATTTCCATATCCTTACCATCATAAAAGGCATATTCGGTGTCACAGTATGAACAGCGTAGGTTACAATAGGTGAGTCGGATAAATATACACGGGCGTCCCGCATGGGTGGACTCTCCCTGAACCGAGTAATAAATCTCATTTATCTTAAGTGACATTGCAAAATATTATTCTAAGTAATGATACCGCTTTTAACAATACCAGAACCATCTACAGAAGAAGTCGTAATGAGTGACTTACATTCAACCCCCTTTTTATTAAATGCTGTTACCATAGCAGATTCAATTTTTACAGATGCTTTTTGTGAATTGGTTATGGCAAAAACGGTAGGACCAGAACCTGAAATAGTCATTCCATGGGCACCGGCATCCAGAGCAGCTTCTTTTGCTTCGGGAAATCCCGGTATGAGAGTTGACCGGGTGGGCTCAATAATATAATCAAATAAATTATCTTTAAGTAAATTATAGTCATTTTTACAAAATGCAGCAGTAATACTTGCGGTATTTGCCAGATTAACCACAAAATCTGATAGGGTAACATTCTCAGGGAGTATTTTTCGAGAATCCTTAGTGAGGATTTTAACCTTTGGCATTACTAGGATAATGATGAGATCAGAAATATTTCCCAAAGGCGTAACCTCTAATGGGTGTAGGGAGCGGGTGAGGGTAGCACCTCCATAAATTGCCGGTGCAACATTATCGGCAAAGTAACCACCGCTAACAGAATATTCACCTGCCATAGCTGCTTCAAGTACTTTTTCTTTAGAAAGCGAATTTCCAAACAGGCAATTTACAGCATTGGCACCTGCCACCGCTGATGCAGCGCTGCTTCCCAGTCCACTACCAGATGGCATACCCTTAGTAATTGTGAGCGCAACACCTGTTTTTATTCCCAGGAGTTTCAGGGCTTCCTGGGCTGCTATTCCCGCCGTATTCTTATCAGGGTTGGTAGAAATATCATGGTCTGCTTCTAAAACAGCTTCAATTATTAAATCATTTCCGTGAAATTCTCTGGCTTCTACAATGTCGCCAATCCCTTTAATGGCAAGCCCTAATACATCAAATCCAGGTCCAATATTACCGATAGTAGCTGGTGCAAATACTTTTACTGATTTCATAAACTTAAAACACTTTCCAATTTTTCTAAATTGGGAGGAATAGTAAGAGTTTGATTTGCAAATTTGTTGGTCTTGTTTTGATGATATTCTACTGCTGTATTGGAAAATTTACTACCATGAGCGGTGAGAATGACAACCACATCTTCATTTTCTTTAATGATACCATTATCGTGTAATTTCATTGCTCCGGCTACAGCTACGGCACTGTTGGGGCAGATTGAGATTCCCAATCGGTCAATTTGTGCTTTCCAGTCCATTAATTCCGTTTCGGATAC
>DTTG01000162.1 GCA_012964845.1 Fidelibacterota bacterium | reverse complement strand
TTATTCAATCTGATTTATCCCAAATTGCCCAAAAACTAGGGGTGGAGATACAGTTGAATTCTTAAAGTACAACAAGCTAGTTTACCCACCAACCAAATGAATTGAATACATGGGCGGGCCAGCTTGTTGATTCAGTGATTTTTACTACTTATCCTTAAAGCGAAAAAATGGACTGGAATGCTTCTGGCATTGCTGCCTGGGTCGGTTATCTTTGAGGAAAATTTCCTTCATTTTTGGGCAGAATCGGGTGGCTTTTTCATAGGTCTCTTGGCAAATTTCAACTTCCACAGCTCCCTGTGGTCTGGACCAATCTGCCTTTTCGTTCAGTAAAACTGTTTCTCCCCGGGATTGAAATTCTCCGCCATCATATATATTTCGAATAGTATTGGCAAAAATAGGGAGAGCTGCGGAAGAGCCGAACTGTTTTTCACCCAGGGATACTGCAGGGTCATCCATTCCTACCCAAACTCCAATGGCTAATTGGGGCGTAAAGCCAACAAACCAGGCATCAGCTTTACTATTGGTAGTGCCGGTTTTTCCTGCCGCCGGAGCACGGAATTTATATTTCCAGCGTAATGCCCCACCTGTACCAGCATCCACAACAGATTTCATCATATCCCGAAGAATATAAACAGTGGCTTCATCTTGTACTTCTTTACTCTCGGGAATAAATTCCTTAATAATTCTACCATGACGATCTTCTATTCGGGTTATAGCCAGAGGCCGGGAATAAATTCCGTTATTTGCGATGGTTCCATAGGCAGCGGTAATTTCAAGGGGATAAACTTCGGATACTCCCAATGCAATAGCATCCACGGCTCGAATATAGGTGGTCATTCCAAAATCTTTTGCATTTTGAACAATATCTTTTGGTTCAATCAATTCTTGAACCACCCGAACAGAAATCAGATTCAATGACCGTCGCAGGCCCTCCCGAAGGGTGGTTAATAATCCCGTTGAGCCATCATGATTCTGAGGGTTCCACTGAGTGGTATCATCAATAAAAACGATGAGGGGTTGGTTTAATAATTCAGTGGTGGCAGTATGACCCTGTTCTAAGGCAGTGAGATAAATCATGGGTTTAAACACAGACCCCGGCTGACGTTTGGCTTGTGTTGAGCGATTGAAATGATCTCGATAAATATCTTCTTGCCGTCCACCAACCATTCCTAAAATATGTCCGTTAATAGGATCGATCACAATGCCGGCACCCTGTACCAACAATTGGCTTCTCAATATAATAGGGATTGTATCGTTTGACTCAATAATAAATCGGGCACTATCCAGATCAAATTGGGTAAATCCGATGGCATCTTCCAGTTTTGATGGGTCTTGAAGAAATTCTTTATTCAGCACAGATTGATTTTTCTTCATCCCCGCATTGAAAGCATCTTCCAACGCTTTTTGGATACGAGTATCTAAGGTTGTGTGAACCACCAAGCCATCTTTGTATAAATTTATATCCAGCTCTTCGTCAATCTTTTCAAGTTGTCTCCGGATATATTCTGTGAAGTAGGGCGCTATGCCTTCATCTTTTTCAAACTGCTTTACCGGTAAATCTTTCTTGACCACCAATTGATATTCATCTTCCTCAATATATCCCTGTTCTTTCATGACTCTCAGAACCAGATTCCTTCGGACGAGGGCCCGGTCAGGATGACGGATTGGCGAATAACGAGCTGGAGCAGGTAGCAGACCTATCAAAATAGCAGACTCATCCAATCGCAGGTCTGATATGTCCTTACCAAAATACTGATTAGATGCAGCCTGAACACCATAGGTGCCGTGTCCGAAATAAACGGAGTTCAAATAGAGTTCCATGATTTGTGTTTTGGTGAAAGTTTGTTCGATATTGATGGAGGTGATAAGCTCTTTCAGCTTCCGCGTATATGTTTTTTCGAAGCCAATGGTATTGTACATATTTCGAGCTAGCTGTTGTGTTATGGTACTGGCACCCTGCCTTCTGCTCAATGTCATCATATTCACAATAACTGCCCGGGCGAGGGATTGAAAACTCACACCAGAATGCTCAAAAAAGTTTCGGTCTTCCATGGCGAGCAGTCCATGCCGTAAGCTTCGTGGAATCTGGCTGATATTCACCACATCCCGTTTATGAATGTACAACTCCTTGATAACTATTCCATCTGCGGATAATATTTTTGATACTTGTTCAGGATTAAAACGCTGGAGTTCCGCAATGGAGGGGAGGTCTCGGGATAAAATAAAGAGATAAATAATACCCCCAATAAAACAGGCGAGTAAAAAAAGAAAGGTGTTTAATAACACCTTCCACCAAGACGCAGCTTGAAATTTCTGATTACCGAAATTGTGTTCGGGCATCTATTCTTATTTGCTGGGTTTTGTCATTGATAACGGGTCGAGTAATTCATTTAATTTATCTTTATCGAGCACATTTTCTTCAATGGCAATTTCTCTTACCGTTTTACCACTATTATAGGCTTTATAGGCAATGTCAGCAGCTTTATCATAACCTATAACAGGTGCCAATGATGTACACATTGCCAAGCTCCCTTCAATATAGCCCGCACATTTTTCCTTGTTTGCTTTAAGGCCTATAATGAGTTTTTCTGTGAAAACTATTGTACCGTTGGAAAGTATGGTTATGGAATTCGTAAGATTATGTGCGATGAGAGGCAGCATGAGATTTAGTTCAAATACTCCTCCTTGTCCACCGATGGTAATAGCCAGGTCATTTCCAATGACTTGTGCGCAGGCTTGAATCATGGCTTCGCAAATAACCGGATTGGTTTTCCCCGGCATAATGGATGAACCAGGCTGTACTGCTGGAAGAATAAGCTCACCTAACCCTGCTCTTGGTCCTGAACCCAGCCAGCGAATATCATTGGCTATTTTCGAAAGAGAAACAGCAACGGTTTTTAAAGCGCCGGAGGTTTCTACCGCAGCATCCTGGGCACCCTGTGCTTCAAAATGATTACTCGCCTCAACAAATGTAATTCCAGTAAATCTGGTGATTTCCTTTGCCATGTGGGTCCCGAATTGTGCTTTGGTATTAATACCCGTTCCAACAGCGGTGCCTCCCAAGGCAAGTTCTGATAGAAATCCCTGGGCATTTTGAATACGCTTAATACCATTTTTCACCATCTGTGCATAACCGGAAAATTCCTGCCCTAATGTTATTGGGGTGGCATCCTGGAGGTGCGTACGGCCTATTTTAACAATATCTGAAAATGCTGTTGCCTTCTTATCAAGTTCATTCGCTAAATTCTGAAGAGCTGGAATTAATTCTTCCTCCAGCATGGTATTGGCCGCAATATGAATGGCTGTGGGTATCACATCATTACTGGATTGTCCCAGGTTCACATGATCATTTGGGTGAACGGGATCTTTGGCACCAATTTTACCGCCCATAATTTCACTGGCTCGATTGGATAAAATTTCATTGCAGTTCATGTTACTGGAAGTTCCTGAGCCAGTCTGATAAATGTCAACAGGGAATTGACTGTCAAGTTTTCCCTCAATAATTTCATCAGCTGCCTGGACGATTGCATTTTTACGATCATCATCTAAAAGTCCAAGTTCATGATTTACGATGGCTGCTGAGCGTTTAATTTTACCCAATGCCTGGATCATTGATTTAGAAATTGTTATACCGCTTATAGGAAAATTTTCAACTGCCCGCTGAGTTTGGGCACCATAATAGGCATCATCCGGTATCTGCATATCACCCATTGAATCTTTTTCTTTTCTCATTGAATTATGAGTGGTAAAATATTAAAAGTTAACCACCTTCTCTTTGGGTTTGATCTCTTAATGGGGTAGGGGGGAGATTCACGATATCATCAAAAAAATAATTTCCTAAATGGTTTATGATATCCTGCATGGCAATGACTCCCGTTGGTTTATTATTTGCATCCACTATGGGTATATGCCGATAACCTCCTGAAATCATTTTATTCAATGCAAAGGCAATTGGATCATCACTGTGAAGAGTATCAGGAGACTTTGTCATAAAATCTACTATATGTGCTTCCTCCAGATTGTGGCGATTTCCTACAATATTTTGTACAATATCCCGTTCTGTGAATATCCCGGATATTTTATTGTTGTTTTCTAAAAGGACACAACCAATGTGGAATCTTTGCAGGTTATCTATAACTTCCCGTAATGTTGCCTGTTCATTGAGAACAATAAACTTTTCCTGTGTTAGGGATGATAAAGGGTCATTTGGCGATATTCCCTTGCCTAATATGACATCAGACTTCCCCTGGTTTTCATACATCTCTTTTAATTCGTCATCATTAATATCATACATTTTAGTTCTCCTTTTAGTCCACTATCCAGGAATTGGTTCCGAAAAATAATTTTTCCAAATCTCCGGGTCCTATTGATTTTTTAGCCTCCTGAATTTGATTGGTCATCATCTCATCATAGGTTGGTTTTGATTCCTGGTAAAGAATTCCAATCGGAACTGGTAATTCTGGATTATAGGTGATTTCACTAAGCAGCATAGCTAAGTTTTTATCTTCTTTATCATGCCTTAATATATCATCAGCGCTATACTCTTTCCCAAGTTTTACTATTTTAAAATTTGATCCTTCCAAGACTAATCCTTTATCATTGTTGGCACCGAAGATCATTGGTTTACCTTGTTCTAAAACCAACTGAGTTTCAGCTTTAGTCTCTTTTTCAGTTAATTCGGAAAATGCCCCATCATTGAAGATGTTGCAATTTTGGTAGATTTCAACAAAAGAGGTTCCTTTATGATTATGTGCTTCCTCCAATATTGGTCCCATATGTTTTTGTTCTCTATCTATGGTGCGGGCAATAAAGGTTCCGCTGGCACCCAATGCCAACTGCGGAGGATTGAAGGGATAGTCCAATGATCCCATGGGTGTGGATTTTGTAACCTTACCCAACTCGGATGTTGGGGAATACTGTCCTTTGGTAAGTCCATAAATTTGATTGTTAAACATAAGAATGTTCATATCAATATTTCTTCGCAAAACATGGATGAAATGATTTCCTCCGATGCTCATTGAATCACCATCGCCAGTTATCACCCAAACGGAGAGATCGGGATTTGCTAATTTTGCTCCAGTTGCCAATGCAGGTGCACGGCCATGAATGGTATGAAATCCATAAGTATCCATATAATAAGGAAACCGGCTGGAACATCCAATTCCTGAAACGATCAAAAAATTCTCCTTTGGTATACCCAGTGTGGGGAATAACTTTTGTACCTGTGAAAGAATTGCATAATCACCGCAACCGGGACACCAACGAACATCTTGATCGGAAACAAAATCCTGACGGGTTAAAGTTTGAGTATTTTCTGCTGCCATGACTATGCTCCCTTTACTAATTCAGTAATTTTATTGAAAACTTCAGTTTGGGTGAATGGCTTGCCCTGCACTTTATTCAGACCCACTGCATCCACTAAAAACTTTGCTCTGATAATGTTGGCTAGTTGTCCCAAATTTAATTCTGCAATCATCACTTTTTGGAATTTAACCAAAATTTCACCCAAATTTTGGGGTAATGGATTTAAATGCCGCAAATGTAAATGAGAAACAGACATGCCTTCACTTTGGGCAGTTTCAACAGCTGAACGTAGGGCACCATGAGTACCACCCCAACCAATAACTAACAGATCGCCGCTTTCTTTTCCAAATGGTTTTGCCGGAGGAAGGTCTCTAGCAATTATATCCACTTTTTCTTGCCTCAGCTCAACCATTTTCTGATGGTTTTCCGGATCATAACTCACATGGCCAGTTTCTTCCCATTTCTCTAAACCACCTATACGGTGTTCCATCCCAGGGGTTCCAGGCAATGCCCAAGGGCGCGCCAAATCAGGATTGCCATGATTAAACGGTGCAAATCCCTCTTTCTTTTTCAGGATACGAGTTTCCATATCTGGCAGGGTATTTACATCAGGAATTTTCCATGGCTCAGAACCATTGGCAATATAGCCATCAGATAAGAGAATCACAGGGATCATATATTTTAAAGCTATCCGGCAAGCTTCATAGGCCATCATAAAACAGTCTGCAGGAGTTGCGGGGGCCAGAACCACCATAGGCGCTTCACCATTTCTACCATAGATTGCCTGATTTAAATCAGACTGCTCAGTTTTGGTCGGCAACCCAGTAGAGGGTCCGCCACGTTGTACGTTCACTAAAACAAGGGGAAGCTCGGTAATTACAGCCAATCCCAAGGCCTCAGATTTAAGAGCAACTCCAGGTCCGCTGGTGGCAGTGATGGCTAAATCACCAGCAAAGGCAGCACCAATTGCACTGACTACACCGGCAATTTCATCTTCTGCCTGAAAAGTTTTTACTCCAAAATTTTTATATTGAGCCAAATAATGAAGAATATCGCTGGCAGGAGTTATTGGGTAACCACCATAATAGAGATCCAAGCCAGACCGTTGTGCTGCTGTCAATAATCCAAAAGCCAGAGCATTATTACCCATGATGTTGCGGTACTTTCCTTTCTCAAATTTAGCTTTATTAACTCTATATGTGGTTTTGATTACTTCCAATGTTTCGCCATAGTAATAACCCGCATTTAATGCTTTTATGTTGGCTTCAACAATATCTGGAGCTTTGGCAAATTTCTTTTGAATGAAATTGACAGAGGAGTCCAAACTCCGACCATATAACCAATATAAAAGTCCTAAGGCAAACATGTTGGTAGATCTGGCTTTGAGTTTGGATGACAATTCTATTTCTTCCAAAGCTGTTGCTACCAATTTAGTCATATCAACTTTTATAGCTTGATATCCATCTAATAATGAACCATCAAGGGGACTCTCCTCATATCCAGCTAATTTTAAATTTTTTGAAGTGAAGTTGGCAGTGTTGATTATGAGCATACCGTTATCTTTAAGATCGCCTAAATGCACCTTTAGTCCAGCGGGGTTCATTGCTACCAATACATCCAAATCATCTCCGGGTGTATGTATATCTTTATTACTAAATTGTAGTTGGAAGGAGCTCACTCCTGCCAAACTGCCTTTGGGAGCCCGTATTTCCGCTGGAAAATCGGGGAGGGTTGCCAGGTCATTTCCAAAAATTGCTGTATTATCTGAAAATTGACTTCCCGTAAGCTGCATACCATCACCTGAATCGCCTGCAAAACGGATAGTTGCACTATCTACTTCGGATATATTTTTCTTTACCGTATTCATAATTCCTGATTAATTAATTTTTAATTTGAAGATTTAAGTTATAAAACACCGGGCAAATTTACCCTATTGTTGAAATACGTTACAAAAAATATTAATATAATTGACATAAAAAAAACGAGGCAAAAAGCCTCGTTTTTTAACTCATTTTATAGATTGAAATTATTTCATCAAAACCATTTTTCTGGTTACAATTTGATTGGAACTTTCCAGTTTATACAGATACATTCCTGAAGGCACTTGAGTACCATATTGATTTTTCCCATCCCAGTTCATTTTATATGATCCTGCAGAATAGAAGTAATTATCAATCAAAGATGAAACCA